>JAEXNZ010000359.1 GCA_023439425.1 Pseudomonadota bacterium | reverse complement strand
GCTCTACGCGGTGTTTGGGGTGGTCGCAGCCACGCAGGGCGTGGCTCTACGCCACCGGTGGCGGCAGCTGCGGTGTCACCAGGTCCACCGTGCGCTGCAGCGCACCGCGCCCGGTGCTCACCAGCGTGCAGCCCGCGCGCGCCATGTCCTCGCGCGCCTGCGGGTCGCGCAGCAGCATCAGCAGGGCGACATACACACCCTCCACGTCGTCGGCAATCAACACCGCACCGGCTTCGCGCATGCGCCGCGAAATCTCCGAGAAGTTGTGCAGGTGCGGGCCTGTCACCGACGCAGTGCCCATGGCGGCTGGCTCCAGCAGGTTATGCCCGCCAATCGGCTGCAGGCTGCCGCCGACGAACGCCACATCGGCGCAGCTGTAGAACGACATCAGCTCACCCAGCGTATCGATCACGAACACGTCGGTGTCCGCCTGCGGCCACTGCTCCTGGCGGCGGGTGGCAACCTTCCAGCCCTGTTCGCGGGCCAGCGCTTCCACGCGCGTGAAGCGCTCGGGGTGGCGTGGTGCCCACAACAACAACAGATCCGGAATCTCCGCGCGCAGCCGCCGGTGCAGGTCCAGCGTGGCCTGCTCCTCGCCTTCATGCGTGCTGGCGGCAATCCACACCGGGCGCGACGTCGGCACGGCGCTATGGAAGTTCGTCATGAACTCGCGCACATTCGGCGTGGCAATCTCGAACTTCAGGTTGCCCAACGCACGCACCTGCTCGGGTTCGGCCCCCAGCTGGATGAAGCGCTCCGCGTCGTCCTGTGATTGCGCGGCCACGCACGTCACCGTGCGCAACGCCCGTGCGATCAGCGGGGCCAGCAGCCGGTAGCCACGCAGTGAACGCGCAGATAACCGCGCATTGAGGATGTACACCGGAATGCCGCGGTCGCGGCAGCCAAACAGCAGGTTCGGCCACAGTTCGGTTTCCAGGATCAGCGCCAGGCTGGGTTTGAAATGGCCCAGGAATCGACCGACGCTGCCGGGCACGTCGTAGGGCAGGTACACGTGGTCCACTGCATCGCCCCACAGCGAGCGCACCCGCTCCGAGCCGGTGGGGGTGATGGTGGTGATCACCCAGCGGATGTCCGGGCGTTGTGCACGCAGCGCGTTGACCAAGGGGGCCGCCGCATTGACCTCGCCTACCGACACCGCGTGCAGCCACACCCGTGGGTGCAGGCTGGACTGCGGATAGGAGGCATAGCGCTCGTCCCAGCGCTGGAAGTACTGACGCACCCGGAAGCCCCGCCACACCAGGTGGTACACGGTGATGGGCAGCAGTATGTACAGCACGGCCGAATACAGGCCGCGCAGGATCCACTCAACAGGGCGATTACGCATGGGCAGAGGATACGGGAGCCGGACCGGGAAAGACATGCGCCGCAGGGACTGGGCGCATCCATTAGAATCAGGCCATGTCCGATAACGCTTCCACTGCGACCCGCCCGTCGCTGCGCAATCCCCGGCACTGGCCGATGTTCGCCTTCATGCTGGGGGCCTTCGCGGTCGCGCGGCTGCCCTGGGGCCTGCAGCGGGCGCTGGGTCGAGGCGTGGGTACGGTGGCATACCGGCTGGCCAGCAGCCGGCGCAAGGCCGCCGAGGTCAATCTCAAGCTGTGCTTCCCTGAACAGGACGAGGCCTGGCGGCAGCGCCTGCTGCGCGACAGCTTCGATGCGCTGGGCGTGGGCATCTTCGAGTTCGCGCGCGCGTGGTGGGGCAGCATCGACAGCATCCGCCCCAAGGTGCAGATCGAAGGGTTGGAGCATCTGCAGCAGATGCAGGCCGAAGGTCGCGGCGTGCTGCTGGTGTCCGGGCACTTCATGACCCTGGAGATGTGCGGCCGCCTGTTGTGCGACCACGTCGATCTCTCCGGCATGTATCGCAAGCATCGCAATCCGGTGTATGAATGGGCGGTGAAATTCGGCCGGCTGCGCTATGCCAAGGCGATGTACGCCAATGAGGATATCCGTGCCACCGTGCGGCATCTGAAGAAGGGCGGCTTCCTCTGGTACGCGCCCGACCAGGACATGCGTGGCAAGGACACCGTGTTCGTACCGTTCTTTGGCCACACTGCATCCACGATTACCGCCACACACCAGCTGGCACGCATGACCGGGTGTGCGGTGATTCCGTACTTCCACCGTCGCGAAGGCGGGAAGTATTTCTTGAAGATCGGCGCGCCGTTGGAGAACTTCCCCAGCGAAGACGTGGAAGCCGATACCGCGCGGGTCAACCAGGCGATTGAGGCGATGGTGCGTGAGGCACCGGATCAGTACCTGTGGATCCACCGGCGCTTCAAGCGCCAGCCGGGTGGTCGCAGCACGTTTTACAAATGATGGGCACAAAAAAACGCCACCCATGAGGGTGGCGTTTTCGTTCCAGCGTTACACCGCGATCAGTTGTTGACCGTGGTGCTCGGCGTGGCGGCCTGCTGGGTCAGCAGACGGTTGATGTCCTGCAGTTCGGCGATGTCGAGCACGCCAACCGCCTGGCCCAGCTGCAGGCGACGCTGCAGGAAGGTGTAGCGGGCGTTGGCGTATTCCAGCTGCGCCGAGAACAGAATGCGCTGGTTCTGGATCACGTCCAGCACGGTGCGGGTGCCCACTTCCAGGCCGACCTGCGAAGCGTCGTACGCGCTCTGCGCGGAGACCACGGCCAGACGACGTGCTTCCACTTCGCTGATGCCGGCCACCAGCGACTGGTAGGCGTTGCGGGTGTTGCGGTCGAGGGCGCGCTTCTGCTGCTCGTAGCCGTCCTGGGCGATGTCGCGCTGAGCCAGGGCCTGGCGCACGCCAGACTGGGTGGCACCGCCCGAGAAGATCGGCACGCTCAGGGTCAGGCCGATGCTGTTGGTGCGCTGGTCCGGGCTGAAGTTGCTGCCCGAACCCACCACGTCACCCCAGCTGGCCGACCTGCCGGCGCTGGCACCCAGCGACAGGGTCGGGTAGTGCGCACCGCGTGCGGCCGACACCGACGATTCCGCTGCGCTGACCTTCAGCTCCGAGGCCTTCAGCGCCGGATTCTGTTCCACCGCCTTGGTCACCAGTGCATCCACGGTGGCGTACTGGGCCGGCAGTTCCGGACGGAAATCTTCCGGCAGTGCCTTCAGGTCGGTGACCGGCTGCCCGGTCAGTTCGGTCAGCGCCTGATAGGCGTCGGCCAGGGTGTTCTGCGCAATGATCGTGTTGGCACGGGCCTGGTCGTACTGCGCACGGGCCTCGTGCACGTCGGTGATCGGGGCCAGACCCACTTCCAGGCGCTTGTCAGCGAAGTCGAACTGCTTCTTGGCAGCGGCTTCGTTGGTCTGCGCGGCCGACAGCGACTCGATGCCCACCAGCACGTTGAAGTACGCGGCCGAGGTGCGCACGATCAGATCGTCGTTGGCCGAATCCAGGGTGAAATCCGCCGCCTTGCTCAGTTCGCGCTGCGAACGCAGGTTCGAGAACTGGGTCCAGTTGAACAGGGTCTGCGAACCATCCACCGTGTAGTTGCGGCTCTTGGTGGTGAACGAGGTGGTGTCCACGTCGTGGTTCGGGGTGGTGCGGTTGCGCCCCAGCGTGGCCTGGCCGTTGATCTGCGGCAGCAGCGCGGCGCGGGCCTGGACGGCACCTTCCTTGTCGAACAGACGGGTGGACTCTGCCGCGGCCAGCTGCGGATCGCCGTTGCGCGCCATTTCATAGACCTGCAGCAGGTCGGCGGCAGAGGCGGTCATCGGCAGCAGTGCGGCGGCCAGCGCAAGTGCGAGGGATCGGCGGATCATTGCGGCTTCCTTGGACTCAGAGTTGGAACTGGGGTGCCGGGGCGGCACCGCGCAGGTATTCAATATCGGTTTCAAACAGCGACTCGATGCTGCCGTCGGCCTTCACCAGCACCGCTTCCATCACCGGCGAGGTACCGCGGATCACGAACAGACGACCACCCGGACGCAGCAGCGAGACGAAATGTGACGGAATGGTATCGACCGCTGCGGTCACTACGACGACATCGAAACGACGTTCGCTGGTCCAGCTCAGGACATCGGCGGTTTCAATGCGTACGTTGGTGCCCAGGCCGGTGCGGTCGAGGTTGGCGCGCGCGCTGGCGGCCAGCTCCGGCTGGATTTCCAGGCTGAGCACTTCGCGGGCCAGCGCGCCGATGCAGGCGCTGAGGTAGCCGCTGCCGGTGCCGATTTCCAGCACTTCGTCACCCGGCTGCAGATCCAGCGCCTGCAGGGTGCGGCCTTCAATCACCGGCTTCATCATCTTGTGGCCGAAACCGAGCGGCAGTTCCACGTCGGTGTAGGCCAGCTTCTGGTGCGTTTCAGCGACGAACGCCTCCCGCGGCAGGCGTGCCAGAACATCGAGCACACGGATGTCCAGCACGTCCCAGGGACGGATCTGCTGTTCAACCATCAGTTCGCGGGCGTGGGCGTAATCGATCGTCATGAGGTTCTAATCCAGCGCAGTGGGCCGGCCATTTTACCGGTGCC
>JAEXNZ010000308.1 GCA_023439425.1 Pseudomonadota bacterium | reverse complement strand
GGCAATGGAGGCCTATGCAATGCAGTCCGGCGTCGAGTTCGTTGTCCTTTCAAATGATCGAAAGCGTGCCGTACTGACAGATGGCCTGCCCGACGCGCAGGCGTACTGGTCCGACTATTACGTCTTCCCGCCCAACCTCGCCTGGACCATGGCATTAACCCACGAAGACGGGTGGCTGGGGCCGTACTTTGCCCAGCACCCGGACTACGTTCGGCTCAATGCAGTTAACGAGCTCAAGCTCAAGAAACTTCGCGAGCGGCAAGCGGCCCGAAACAAGGGCTGGTGCGATTGATGTGTCTTCATCGTCGGGCCTGCCGACCAATGATCAATCCCAGGATTCCGGTGAAGGCCGACCAGCTGAACTTCTGGCTCTCGGGCGTGTGATTGGTAGCAATGAAGTAGAGCGAAACTGCCAAGCCAAGAGTGGCGGCCGTCATGTACGCAATGAATGTGTACTTGTCTTTGAAACGCCGAAGCTCAGCGTCTTCAGGCGACTCCACTCTTTCGATGGAGACAGACATGCGGCCCGGTATGCCGTGCATGTCCAAGTTGGTTTGATCCTTCAACGTACTACTCCTGTGGGTTACAAGCCAATTACCTCTCCGTCCAGTTCGCCGGTCTGTGCATCGAAGAAGCCCAACTTGCGCTTTCCGCCTTTTGTCGTCTCCCTTGCGGCGATATAGAGGTACAGTGCCTTTCGCAGCGTTTCGCTTGCAGATTGATCAGCTTCTTCTGCGACCCGGTCCAATGCCTCTTTCAGATCATTAGACATTACGATGTTCAGACGGACTGACATGACACCTCCTGGTTAGTGTTCGTGGTGAACGTAGCACGCCAACTTACGGCGCTGCGCTGCGTTTCCCGCGTCCATCGCTGTAATTCCCTGCGTGATTCGCAGTTGTGCCGATGAATTCTGACCTGTCTTACCGTGACGCAATTGGCAGCAACGGCGCTTGTCGCGCCACCCGGCATAACAAGGACAGCGCTGCTGCCCAGGTCGAGCCCAGAAGCGTGGTTCCATGCCACGCAGGTGCTGAAAACTGCACCGCCGAGAACCCTCGAGATGCGGAGATGTAGGCGAGGGGTGTCAACAGCAAGCCGAACACTATGGGAAGCAGCCAATGCCGTTGCAGAAACGCCATTGATGTCGTCAGCGTCATCGCGAATGACGCCCAGAGTGCCAGAATCCACGGTGGCGGGATCCACCCCCACGGCGCAGCTGCGTGAAAAACGGTTCCACTTGCGGCCGCGCTCCCATCAACGCTGAATGCACATGCCAGCGCCAGCAGGACCAGGCAAAGATCCCCGCGTGGGTTACGCGAGATCAGCAACTGGCTGGCAACGTATACGCTGGCGGAGAGCAGTGCGGGCCACTGCAGCCCTTCGCCGGCACCCGCTACCGCGCACAACCACACCCCCTGGTTGCCGAGCAGATTGACCCACAAGCGCCAACGTGGAGCGGGATCATCTTTGGTCACGGTGCGTCTGCCGGACAGTTGGCCACCAGCGGCTGCTTCAGCACGGCATCCCAGCGCTCCATGGGCTGTGCGCGCGCCGGCTCATTGAAGCGCACCACTACCGGCGGATATCTGCCTGCTGCATCGCGCAGGTTGCCGGTGCCACGAAACTCCAATAAGCGGCGGTCAACGTCGGAGTACACCAGCGAAAGACGCGGTGCCAGTCCGCCGTACCAGGTGTCCAGGCGGACTTCGAAGGCCTCTGCCGCCTGGCCCTGCCAGCGCACCCGGCCCTGATGTACCACCGTGACCGGATAGAACCGCCCGCGTCCCGGCACCAGAAACGGCAGGCGCAGCGGCGTGCCCTGCAGCAGGCTCTGCCAATGGGCCCGCACAGCGGCATCGAAACCGGCATCGACGACCGCATCTGCGGGCAGTCCAATACGATGAAGCTGAGCGCGAGCCTGCGCATCTTCCTTCCAATCAATGCCGACAGTGTCGCCGCTGACCCGTACCTGCGCCAGTTGCCCGCTGCGACGGTCCTGCAGGGTGTAGCCTCGCGCCAAGGGCAGCGTGGTGGCGGGCATCTCCTTGCGGGCAAACGGCTGCCCACCTGGACACAGGTACTGCACCAGGCGCTGCGCTCCTTCACCAGAGCCCTGCTGCCAATGCACCTCACGATAGGCCACCGCACCGTCCGCAGTAGTGGCGACGCCCTCGAAGCGGAGCAGGGGAGCTCCAACTGCCGTCAGCGGCAGGCAGCACAGAAGCAGGCAGCGCACGTTGCACTCCTCGATCAGGCGACTGTCCTTCCTACGTTCGCCCCGCCGAAATGGATGCATCAATACGCGGAATTTACGCCACGACGCCTTTAGGGAATGGATTAGATGCGCGCAGGGTGCCTACGATGATCCCGTCTTATCGAGGTGACATCTGAATGCACAAGGAGTACCGCCGCAAGATGGGGGCCTGCCGTTACCTGGCCCTGTTCTGCATCTCCTGCATCATCCTGGTTCCGGCGCTTTGGCCATCACTGTCGCGCGCATGGTTGATGCTGCCCCTGATGGGCGTTGTGGTGGCATGGCTGCTGGCGCTTGCGCCAGCGCGCCATCACCGGATGATGCGTCGTGGAGGGCGTGCCTGATACAGGGCCATCCCAAGTAGCATGGAGCCTAGGAACACCAGCACCGTGGGTTGCCCGGTGCTCAGCATCGCCACCGCCGGACCCGGACACAGGCCCAACAGGCCCCGGCGACCAGGCCGGACACGCCGGCCACGCGACCTTCCCAGAGCAGGAACGCGGCCGCGGCCATTCCGATCAGCAGACCGCCGGCCAGTGGCCAGACCAAGGATGCGAGACTCATCTGGATTCTCCGTTCAGACAGCCCCGGTGCTCGGGTACGGCGGAGAGGATACCGAGTCCCGGCGCGCTGCACCGCGACGTGCCGGGTGTCGGGCGCGCTGCCATCATGGCTCCACTTCAACCTCATGGAAGCCAAATGAAGCACGCAATCCCTGTTGCCTTAGCCCTGCTTTCCGCCTGCGCCTGGAACGTCCGCGCTGCCGAAGCAGGCAGCCCAAAGCGCCCTTCGGTTGAGCAGTTGCAGAAGCTCATCGTCAGCGACTCGCCGCAGACCCGGGTGGAAAGCCCGACCAGGAACGCATTACGGCCCGACGCATCGACATCGTGGACGAAAAAGGCGTGATCCGCATGACGCTTTCAGGCCAGACGCCGGCCCCCATCATCGATGGCCTGCAGTACAAGCGCGCCTTCAACGTCGCCGGGATGGTGCTTTACGACGACAAGGGCAGCGAGCGCGGCGGCTTTGGGACAGCCGACGTCAACGGCGGCATGGCGGTGCTGGCGCTGGACCATCCCGCCATGGATGCCATCGGTTGGCGCGTGTCGCCAGATGGCGAGACCCGCTTCTCGATCAACCAGGCACCGCCGCTGGTGCGCGAGCCCAAGCTGGGTGACCGGTTGATTCCAGGGGTGCAGACACCCACCCGCATCCAGATGGTGGTGGGGGCGGATGGGACGCCGGCGATTGCCCTGAACGACAAGGAAGACAGGCCGCGGCTCAGGCTGACGGTTACTGAAGAGGGCTACGGTGCCATTGAGTTTCTGGATGCCAAAGGGAACGTCTTGCAGTCACTGGTGCCGGAAGCCCAGTCACCGTAAACGTGAGCGACTGTGAAGTTCGGCCCGCGACGATGTAGTACGATGCGCCACTGATCAGGCAGCCACGGCTGCCTTGAGGGTCCAACCCTCCGGCTGGGGAGCCGAAGATCAGCTTGTTTCAACTGCTCTTGGGGAAAACATGGCGTACACGAAGCGCATTGCCTGGAACAGGGCAACGGGCCGATTTGATGTTGTGCTCGATTACACGGCTGCAGCGGAGCAGGAAGTAGCCCGACGGCTGCCGAAAGCCTGGCTGATGGGCGCGGCGACACTGACCGGCCTGGCCGGCACAGCGGCAGCAGCACCCAGCACGTCCACTTACCAGAAGGCGTCCGACGACCAGCTCAACGGGCTGGAAGGGGACGGCATCCGCCTGTTCCACTACGACACCGGCATCAATCCGCTTTCGCTGACGGATGCGGACGCCGCGACCGCACTGGGCGAACCGGACATGACCGGTTTCGCCGACAATGTGCTCAAGGTCGACGGGCAATACGTAGGGCTTTTCTCCAAGACCGAGAACGGTCAGACGGTCGAGAACCAGATGTCCTACCAGGCCCTGCACGGCGGCGGCCACGGCGCGTGGATGAGCTATTCGCTGCTGCACATCGTGCCGGACGCCACGCTGCTCACCGGCAGTGGCAGCACGGTGGATGACTGGTGGAATGCTTTCGCAACCGCCAGCGACCCGGATGGCTTCGGTGCGCGCACCATGAGCGCTTCGTATTTCGTGTGGTTCCCGTCGCAGATCACCGATGATCGACTGAACTCCGTGCCCACCTCGTGGCGCAATGCCTGGCGGGAGATCAAGGACAACGATGCCCTGATCTTCCTGGCGGCGGGCAACAGCGGCAGTGGCACTACCCAGGTGGTGCAACCGTTCGTGTACGGCACCGTGCCGCTGGAAGATGCGCAGTACTACGGCAACTACGTCGTGGTGGTAGCCACGCCAGGCGGCAACACCACGGGCCAGTACAACTGGAGCCGGCAGAACTGCGGCCATGCCATGTACTGGTGTCTGGCGGCAGTGGAAGGCACCCTGCAGCGCGATGCCGGCGGCAATATCCTGCGTGCGGCGAACGGCCACTGGTCGTACAGCCTGGCCGGCGGTACGTCGTGGTCGGCGCCCAATGCGAATGCGATCACCGCGCGGGTGGCCGAACGCTATCCGTGGATGTCCGCGCGCAACCTGATGGAAGTGGTGCTGGGTACCGCCACCGACATGAGCACCACCGACCGCAGCGCAAATGCGAACCTGCTGGCCGGTATCAATGCCTATTCCGGCTGGGGCGAGATCAATCCAGATGCCGCCCTGAGTGGCTACGGCCAGTTCGCCTGGGGCCAGAGCAAGCTGGACATCCCGGCGGGCGTAACCGCGTACTTCGACAACAACATTGGTGACAATCGCGCTGACACCGTCACCACCGGCATCTACAACAATGATGCCGCCAGTCTGGGCGGGGTCAGCCGCACGCTCGCCGGCGGCTTCGACAAGACGGGTGCGGGAACGCTGGTGCTCAATGGCAACAACACCTATCGCGGCAGCGGCAACGTGCGCGCGGGCAGGGTGGTGGTCAATGGCACCAACAACCAGGCGGCATTCACCGTGGCACCCGGCGCGGTGTTGCAGGCGGGCGACAACACGCAGGGCATGTCTGTCGGTTCGCTGGACAATGCCGGCACGCTCGCCTTGCCGCATCGTGGTACTGAATTCGACGTGCTGGGCGATTACGCCGGTCAGGATCTCAGCCGGCTTTGGGTGGACGCCTACCTGGCCGATGCCGCGGCCACTGAATCGGCGCTGCTGCACATTGGTGGTAACAGCACCGGCAGTACCCAGGTGAGCATCGACAACGCCGGTGGCCCGGGTGGACTGATTGCCCGGACCGAGGCGCAGTCCTGGGGGCACATGGTCATCCAGGTGGATGGGACGTCCGGTGCGGAGTTCGTGCAGGCCGGCCGCGTGGTGGCCGGTGCGTACGACTACCAGTTGCGTCGTGGCGGTAACAGCAGCGCCGACGCGGCCAACAGGAACTGGTATCTGAGCAGCAGCATTGAAGCTGTGCCGGAACCCGAACCCGTACCGACGCCTACGCCAACGCCAACGCCGGAACCCACTCCTGCACCGGTCGAGCCCGTGCCTTCGCCGATACCGGCAGAGCCCGCACCAGCACCGGTGCCAGACGACGCAGCGCAGATGCTGCGTCCGGAGGCCGCCGCCTATCTGGCCGCTTCCATCGCATCCCGTTCGATGTTCAACGATGACCGCCCTGGCCGCGTCACCGGTGACCGTTACAGCCCCACACGCTGGCGCGACAAAGGCCACCGCGATCTTTGGGCCAGCGTGCGCGGCAACGAACACCGCTTCAATGCCTCAGGCGGTGCGGCCGTGGACGGGCGCTGGCAGACCCTGCAGGTCGGCACCAGTCAGATGCTCAGCGACCAGTGGTCGGTTGGCGTGAAGGGTGGACAGGGGCAGTACGACGTGGATTCCACCTCGCGCAGCACCGGCTACCGCGCCAAGGGCCGCTCCACCGGCGTCATGCTGGGGGCGTATGCGGACTACCGCCAGTCGCTCGACGATGCTACGGGGCTGAGCCTGTCATTTGATTCGTCCGGCACCCGCATGCGTCACCGAATTCAGGGCGATGGCCTGGCCCAGGAACGTTTCCGCAGCACCGACTGGAGCACCTCGGCAGAGGCCGGCTATGGCTTCGCTCTCAACGCATCGCTGGACGGGAAGGTGGTGCTGCGACCGCACGTTGGATTGGAGTGGTCCCGTTCGGGGCCCTCGGCATTGACCGAGGCCAATGGCACCGAACTCAGGTTTGAGCGAAGCGCGCCGCTGCGCAGTAGGGTGGGTCTGGACGTCATGGGTGACTTCCACGCGGGCAAGGCGCTTCGCTTCCAGCCCTACATCGGCGCACAGCTGATCCGGCAGAGCTCGAAGACATCGCTGCAGATGGACGGCAGCGAAGTGGAAATTGATGGCTCGGACCAGATCACCCAGTTCCGCGCCGGTGTGCAGGCCCGCCTGTCGACCCATGTGCGTGCCGAGATCGGCCTGCGCCGCGACACAGGCAATGGCGGCTACCGCCAGACCACCGCCAAGGCAGAACTCTCCATGAGCTTCTAGGCACCCGTAGAGGCACGCCCTGCGTGGCTGCAGCGGCAAGAGTCCGGCATCAGTTACCCTATACGCCGCCAACGCCATCAACAAGGACGCCCGTGGCCTCGCGCACCCTCCCGCCGCCAATCCGCCAACTGCAACTGATGTTCATCATCAGCTGCCTCGTTGCCGGTACGGCCCACGCAGCCAACACGCCTCCACCGCTGATCGATGGCTGCCAGTCCCTGCGAAGCCAGCTGTCTGATACCAAACGCAAGTGTGGCGCGGGTGACGCTGCCGAGTGCGAGCGGGAGGGCGTACTGGTCAACACGGTTGCCTGGTGCGAATCAACGCCAACCGCCTGCAGCGCCCGAGCGCATGACCATCTGCTGGGCGAGGTGGTGTGCCGACGCGAGGGAAAGCAAAACTGCCAGCGGTCTCTGGTTGAAGACCTTGAATCGGCGTGCGACTTCTCGAATGAGCTCGCATTGCGCGAGGAAGTTGGATTGTCTATGGGCAAGCCGTTGCCCACACTGCCGGTAATGACGCCTGAGGCTTCACGCCATCCCGTCGCGCGCTATCCCATTGCCGCATTTCGGAGTGGCATTGAAGGACGAACCCTGCTTGAGGTGGATGTCAGCGCGGTGGGTGAAATAGCCAACGTGCGGGTCCTGGAGTCAAGCGGCACACGGGACCTTGATCGATCCGCAATGGAGTGGATGCGGACGATGCGGTTCGAGCCAGCGCGTCAGGGTGAGACGCCCGTGATCGGGCGATTGGTGGTGCCGGTCGACTTCATTCTGGGTGGCCGCACGGCTACGCCAGGGATGCGGCTGGAGATTCCAGCCGTTCCCCCTGATGCAAATCAGGTCACATACTGAGCCACGCCGTTACCAAACGACCAGTTCTCCTTCCTGACCTCCACGAGGTAGATGAAGACATCCTCCTTGCGGAGTCCGATCTTCTCGTGGACACCCTGGGCAATCGTCTGGAACAGCGCCTTCTTCAACTCGACGCTTCGGCCTTCACTGATGGTGAGATGGATGAACACCATCGCGTCGGTGCGCTCAATGCCCAGATAGCTGTTGTCGAACACGAAATGTGCGGCATCATGCTCCGTGATCAACTGGAAGTTGTCACGGTCGGGCACGTTGATGGTTTCGCGCATGGCCGCGTAAACCACTTCGCCAATCCGGCGGCCCAGGGTCGGGGCGTCGCGCTTGATCAGGTCAATCCGCACTACAGGCATGGTGCACCTCATCCGGCTGGCTGCAGGGGTGCAGCAGCCGGAGTATAGGGCGATCAGGGGGTGCGATAGGTGCCGAAACGGATCTTCACAGTTCCATCGACCACGTTGATGACCCCGATCTGCTGCGGGCCCAGTTCCACCACGGCCGGCCACGAGTGTTTGAATCCCAGCGGCCATGCCGGCGGAGCAACAGTGTGCCAGGTTGCCCCCTTGTCCAGGCTTGCGCTCACCTGGTTGTAGCAGGAGGTCACGAACATCGTGCCACTGGAAGTCGCCATCACATGCGGACCGCAGCGCTGGTCGGCGATGGGCGTGCCCAAGCCTTCCGCCCAGGTCGTCCCGTCGGGCGAGGTCTTGTAGGTGACCGGGCACTGCGGGTCCTCACCGCAGGTTTCCAGCACCATCAGGTAGCCGCCGCCAGGGCGATGGGTCATCACCGGCATGCCGGGGCGCAGCAGTCCGCCGCCGGGCTGGTGCGCGATGGTGGCGGGCTTACCCCAGGTGCGTCCGCCATCAGTAGATAGCTGCTGCGACACGACCTGGTTGTAGGACGGGGTCTCGTCTGCCCGGGTTTCATCGGCATACACCACCGACAGGCTGCCATCGCCCAGCTGCGTGAACACCGGTTCCCACACCCCTCGGTCCTTGCGGCCGGCGGGCTTTTCGTTACGCGTGATCGTGCTCAGGAACTTCCAGGTACCACCTTGGTCGTCACTGGCGTACACGTTCAGACGGTAGGAAACACCATCGATGAGCGAGCGCATGCCCAACAGCACCCGCCCGTCAGGCAGCACGAAAAGCTCGCCGTTATCAAGTTTGCGCTTGGGCTCGCTCACCTTTGCAAGCGGTTTCCACGTGCGGGCATTGTCCGCGCTGACCGACACCTGCAGGGTAGTGGTATCCCCGCCCGGGTAATGCGTGGTCACGGCCAGCCAGCGGCCATCGGGCAGTCGCGCCATGCGGCCCCAGCCCGCATTCTCCGCATCCACCGTGATCGTGTCGGTCCACGTCACTTCCACCGCCAGCGCGGGCAGGGCGGTAAGCAGCAGGGACGCCGAGATCAACACGTGTGCGGCAAGGATCTTGAGTCGATTCTGGTCAGTCATCATCATGGCCATCACCAGTACGTTGCGTACAGGGCCACCAGGATCGCCAGCACCGCCAACGAAGCGATGTTGAACGACGGGGCAGTGGCATAGCCGACGTCATCGGTACGGATGCGGTCACGGGCCCCGGTGGCAGGCGTTGCCAACGCGACTCCCACACCCAGCACCAGGGTGGCCAGGAACACCACGCCCATGCGGTCCAGGAACGGCAGTGACGGCCATGTCAGCTTGAACACCAGCGAGAGCACGAACGAGCCGACCGCGGCCGCGAGGGCACCGGCCTCGTTGGCACGCTTCCAGAACAGGCCGAGCAGGAAGATCACCACGATGCCCGGGGTGAAGAACCCGGTGAACTCCTGGATGTACTGGAACCCTTGATCGAATCCGCCCAGCAGCGGACGCGCGGTCAGCACGGCGACCACAATCGAGAGCGAGGCGGCGATGCGGCCCACCCGGACCAGCTTGGCCTGCGACGCCTCCGGTGCACGCTTGGCGTAGAAGTCCAGGGTGAAGATGGTTGCCACCGAATTGATCTTCGACGCCAGCGAAGCCACGATGGCCGCCACCAGCGCCGCGAACACCAGCCCCAGAATGCCGCTGGGCAGCAGGCCGAGCATGGTCGGGTAAGCTGCGTCGGGACGTTCCAGGTTAGGGGCCAGCATCACGGCGGCGATGCCAGGCACCACCACGATGGCCGGAATCAGAAGCTTCAGGAACGCGGCGAACACCACACCCTTCTGTGCTTCCTGCAGGCTCTTGGCGGCCAGGGCGCGCTGGATGATGTACTGGTTGAAGCCCCAGTAGCTGAGGTTGGCGATCCACATGCCGCCCAGCAACACCGACAGGCCCGGCAGATCCTTGTAGAAGGGATTGTCCTTGCTGAGGATCATCTCGAAGCGTTCGGGGTGCTGCTGCCAGAGCTGCATGAAACCGTCGGCGACGCTGCCGTTGCCGATTTTTCCGAGGGTGATGAAGGTCACCAGCAGGCCGCCCAGCACCAGCAGGCAGACCTGCACGATGTCGGTCAGTGCCACAGCTTTCAGCCCGCCATACAATTGGTAGGCCAGCGCGAATGCCCCCAGCAGCACCAGCGCGACGTCCTGGTTCAGGCCGGCGACGCCGGCAATGGCGATGGAACCCAGCCACAGGATCGAGGTCAGGTTGACGAAGACATACAGGCCCAGCCAGAACACTGCCATGACCGTGCGGATTCGGTTGCCGTAACGTTCCTCCAGGAACTGCGGCATGGTGGTGATGCCGTTGCGCAGGAAGATCGGCAGGAACCATTTGCCGACGATGAGCAGCGTAAGGGCCGCCATCCATTCATAGGAGGCGATGGCCAGGCCGATGGCATAACCGGAACCGGACATGCCGATGATCTGCTCGGCGGAGATGTTGGCCGCGATCAGCGAGGCACCAATCGCCCACCAGGGTAGGCTGCGGCTGGCCAGGAAATAGTCCTGGGCGGACTTCTGTTGCCCGGCTTTCTCGCGCGAGACCCACTGCGCCAGGATGAAAATGCCCGCCAGATAGGCCAGCACGATGCTGATATCAAGAGTGGAAAGGCTCATGCAATCTCCGCGGAAGTCCCGCGCAG
>JAEXNZ010000277.1 GCA_023439425.1 Pseudomonadota bacterium | reverse complement strand
GAATGCGGACCGTCCCGCGACCGGCTTCCGGGCCGTGCGACTTCCCACCAGGTAGTCGTGACCCCCCGGAAGGCTGGCCATCCAGCATGACCGGAGTCGTTCCGGACAAGGGGCCCAGCGGGCCCTTTGTTGTTTCCGGAAGCTGGTTCGCCAGCCCCTTTCTACGAATCAAGGCAGAACGTGAGCGACAAGGCAACTGAAATCGCGAACCTGCTCGGCCCCACCGTTGAGTCGCTGGGTCTGGAGCTGCTGGGTGTTGAGTATCTCACCGCGCCCGGTGGTGCCACCCTGCGCCTGTATATCGACGTGCCGGTGGCCGAACAGCCCGACCGCATCGTCAACATCGACGACTGCGAACGCGTGAGCCGTGAAGTCTCCGCGCAGCTCGACGTGGAAGATCCGATCAGCGCCAACTACACCCTGGAAGTGTCCTCGCCGGGCGTGGACCGCCCGCTGTTCACCCTTGAACAGTTCGAGCGCGCCATTGGCGAATCGGCCAAGGTCACCCTGAAGCTGCCGCAGGACGGCCGCCGCCGTCTGCAGGGCGAGATTCTCGCCGTGGACGCCGAACAGGGCACCGTCACCTTCCAGGTCGACAATTTCCAGTTCACCGCCGATGTCGAGAACATCGACAAGGCACGCATCATGCCGGACTGGGCCGCCCTCGGCCTGGCTCCGAGCAAGCCGACTGGCCCGGCACCCAAGCAGGGTGACAAGGCGAGCAAGAAACCAACCAACAAGCCGGCGGCCAAGAAGCCGCGCGCGGAGTAAGCAGCCGATGAGCAAGGAACTTTTGCTGGTAGTGGATGCGGTCGCCAATGAAAAGGGCGTGCCGCGTGAAGTGATCTTCGAGGCCATCGAAGCCGCACTGGCTTCGGCCGCGAAGAAGCGTTACCCGGACCAGGAAGTGCTGGCCCGCGTGTCGATCGACCACAAGGACGGTACCTACGAAACCTTCCGCCGCTGGGAAGTGGTGGCCGATGACGTCGTGATGGAATCGCCGGACCGTCAGATCCGTCTGATGGATGCCGTGGACGAAGCCGACGGCGTGGAAGTGGGCGACTACATCGAAGAGCAGATCGAAAACCCGGACTTCGGCCGCATCGCGGCGCAGGCCGCCAAGCAGGTCATCGTCCAGCGCGTGCGCGAAGCCGAGCGCCAGCAGGTCGTGGACGCCTGGAAGGACCGCGTCGGCGAACTGGTCACCGGTGTGGTCAAGCGCGCCGAGCGCGGCAACATCTATGTGGACCTGGGCGGCAACGCCGAGGCCTTCATTCCGAAGGACAAGGGCATTCCGCGCGACGTGCTGCGCGCCGGCGACCGCGTGCGCGGTTACCTGGCCGAAGTCCGTTCGGAACCGCGTGGCCCGCAGCTGTTCATCAGCCGCGCCGCCCCGGAATTCATGATCGAGCTGTTCAAGCTGGAAGTGCCGGAAGTCGGCCAGGGCCTGGTGGAAATCAAGGCCTGCGCCCGCGATCCGGGCGACCGCGCCAAGATCGCCGTGCTCGCCCACGACGCCCGTACCGATCCCATCGGTGCCTGCATCGGCATGCGCGGTTCGCGCGTGCAGGCCGTGTCCAACGAGCTCAATGGCGAGCGCGTGGACATCGTGCTGTGGAACGACAACCCGGCCAACTTCGTCATCAACGCCATGGCTCCGGCCGAAGTGCAGTCCATCATCGTCGATGAGGAAAAGCACTCGATGGATCTGGCTGTCGCTGAAGAGCGCCTGGCCCAGGCGATCGGCAAGGGCGGCCAGAACGTGCGTCTGGCCAGCCGCCTGACCGGTTGGCAGCTCAACGTGATGACCCAAGACCAGGTGACCGCCAAGTCGGAAGCCGAGCAGGGCGTGGCCCGCCAGCTGTTCATGGACAAGCTGGAAGTGGACGAGGAAATCGCCGCCATCCTGGTCACCGAAGGCTTCAACACGGTGGAAGAAATCGCCTACGTGCCGGTCGGCGAACTGCTGGCCGTGGAAGGCTTCGACGAAGACATCGTGGAAGAACTGCGTGCCCGTGCCCGCGACGCGCTGCTCAATGAAGCGCTGGCGGTGGAAGAGGGACTGGAAGACGGCCTGCCGGCCGCCGACCTGCTCGCCCTGGAAGGCATGGACGAGGCAACCGCCTACGCCCTGGCCGGCCACGGCGTGCGCACCAGTGAGGACCTGTCGGACCTGGCGACCGACGAGATCCTCGAGTTCGGCATCGAAGGCATGGACCAGGAGCGCGCCGCCGCCCTGGTGATGGCCGCCCGAGCCGAGGAGATCGCCCGCCTGGAGCGCGGCGAATGAGCCAGCGATGAACAGTGCCCTGACCCGCTCAGGGCTTAGACTCCGCGCTGCCTTCGTCCGTTTCGGAGGCGCGCCAACCAGATCATAGGATCCGAATGTCGCAGCAAACCACCATCCGCAAGCTCGCCGAACTGGTCAACACGCCGGTCGAGAAACTGCTTGAACAGCTTGCCGACGCCGGCATGAAGTTCAGCGGTCCCGACCAGGTCGTGACCAGCACCGAAAAGGTGAAGCTCCTGGGCTTCCTCCGTCGTTCGCATGGCAAGGCGGAAACGCCGGCCGAAAGCGCTGACGAAGCGGCCAAGAAGATCACCCTGAACCGTCGCAAGCTGCAGGAAGTGACGGTCAGCGCCGGTCGCAGCAAGACCACCGTCAACGTCGAAGTCCGCCAGAAGCGCACCTACACCAAGGACGCCAGTGGCAAGGCGATGACGCCGGATGAGGAGCGTGCCGACATCCTGCGCAAGCTGGAGGAATCCCGCCAGCGCAATCTGGACGAACAGCGTGCCCTGGCCGAGAAGGACCGCCTGCGCGACGAGGAAATCGCCCGCAAGCGTCAGGAAGAGCAGGCTGAGAAGGACCGCATCGAAGCTGAGCGCAAGGCTGCCGAAGCCGCCGCTGAAGCTGCGCGCAACGCGCCGGTGGAAAAGGCTGCGCCGGCCCCGGCTGCCGAAGCACCTGCACGTGCCGCACGCCCGGCTCCGGCCGCAGCTGCGCCGGCGCGTCCGGCTCCGCGCAGTGACGACCGTGGCAACCGCGGCAACGACCGCGGTGGCAATGACCGTGGCGGCAACAAGCGCGACGCCGACGGTGGCAACCGTTTCGCCGGCCAGCTGCCCCTGTCGGCTGCCGATCGTGCCCGCCGTGGCAACAACAGCAACTCGCGTGGCCGTCCGGCCGCGCGTGGCCAGCAGGGTCGTCGTGGCAACGAGCAGTCGCGTGGCGGCTCGGGCAGCCATGGCTTCGAGCGTCCGACCGCACCGGTCGTGCGTGAAGTCGCCATCGGAGAGCCCATCACCGTGGCCGATCTGGCCCAGAAGCTGGCCCTGAAGGGCGGCGAAGTGGTGAAGGCGCTGTTCAAGATGGGCGTGATGGCCACCATCACCCAGACCATCGATCACGACACCGCCGCCCTGGTGACCGAAGAACTCGGCCACAAGGCCGTGCGTGCCGACAGCAACGACGCTGAAGACGCGCTGCTGGCCGCAACCGGCGAAGAGCAGGGCGATGCCGTGCAGCGTCCGCCGGTGGTGACCATCATGGGTCACGTCGACCACGGCAAGACCTCGCTGCTGGATTACATCCGCCGCACCAAGGTCGCCGGTGGCGAAGCCGGTGGCATCACCCAGCACATCGGCGCGTACCACGTCGAAACGCCGAAGGGCGTGATCAGCTTCCTGGATACCCCGGGCCACGCCGCGTTCACCTCGATGCGTGCCCGTGGTGCCAAGCTGACCGACATCGTCGTGCTGGTGGTCGCTGCTGACGACGGCGTCATGCCGCAGACCAAGGAAGCCATCCAGCACGCGCGTTCGGCCGGTGTGCCGCTGATCGTGGCGATCAACAAGATCGACAAGTCCGGTGCCGACCCGATGCGGGTCAAGAACGAACTGCTCGGTGAGCAGGTCGTGGCCGAAGACTTCGGTGGTGACATCCAGATGGTGGAAATCTCCGCCAAGGCCGGCACCGGCATCGACAATCTGCTTGACGCCATTTCGATCCAGGCCGAACTGCTGGAACTGAAGGCCGTGTCCGAAGGCCGCGCCAGCGGCGTGGTCATCGAGTCCTCGCTGGACAAGGGCCGTGGCCCGATCGCCACCGTGCTGGTGCAGCAGGGTCAGCTCAAGAAGGGCGACTACCTGGTGTGCGGCATCCAGTACGGCCGCGTACGTGCGCTGTTCGACGAAACCGGCAAGCAGCCTGACAGCGCCGGCCCGTCGATTCCGGTGCAGGTGCTGGGTCTGTCCGGCGTGCCGGATGCCGGCGATGACTTCGTGGTTGTCGACGACGAGCGTCTGGCCAAGGACGTCGCGCAGCAGCGCGATACCAAGCGCCGTGAATCGCGCATGGTCCAGTCCGCCGGCAGCCGCATGGAAGACATCATGGCAACCCTGGGCAAGGGCAATGGCCAGCAGGTGCTGAACCTGGTGATCAAGGCCGACGTGCAGGGTTCGGTGCAGGCCCTGAGCCAGGCACTGGTCGCGCTGTCCAACGAAGACATCCGCATCAACGTGATCCACTCCGGCGTGGGCGGCATCACCGAGTCCGACGCCAACTCCGCCGTGGCCTCCAAGGCCACCGTGATCGGCTTCAACGTGCGTGCCGACGCCTCCGCGCGTCGCATCATCGAAGCCAATGGCGTGGACCTGCGTTACTTCTCGATCATCTATGACGTGATCGATCAGGTGAAGCAGGTGGCCTCCGGTCTGCTCGGCGTGGAAATCCGCGAAGAGATCATCGGTATCGCCCAGGTCCGCGACGTGTTCCGCAGCTCGAAGTTCGGCGCGGTGGCCGGTTGTATGGTCATCGAAGGCGTGGTCAAGCGCAGCAAGCCGATCCGCGTCCTGCGCGACAGCGTGGTGGTGTTCGAAGGCGAACTGGAATCGCTGCGTCGCTTCAAGGAGAACGTCGAGGAAGTCCGCAACGGTACCGAATGCGGTATCGGCGTGAAGGCGTACAACGACATCAAGCCCGGCGACAAGATCGAGTGCTTCGAGCGCGTCGAAGTGCAGCGCACGCTCTGATGGCACAGAAGTCCTTCCATCGCACCGACCGCGTGTCCGCCCAGCTCCGCAGGGAGCTGGGC
>JAEXNZ010000271.1 GCA_023439425.1 Pseudomonadota bacterium | reverse complement strand
TCGTCGTGGTCCTTGCCCAGCGCCAGGGCCGGGATTTCCACGCCCTTCGGCAGCTTGATGTTGGACAGGTACACCACGTCACCGGCGTTCAGGCCAGCCAGGTCGACGTCGATCGACTCCGGCAGGTCCTTCGGCAGGCAGGACACGGTCACTTCCTTCAGTTCGTGGGTGACCACGACGTCGGCAGCCTTGCCAGCCGGCGAGGTGTCTTCGTTGATGAAGTGCAGCGGCACAGAAGCGGTCAGCTTCTCGTTTTCGTTCACGCGCTGGAAGTCCAGGTGCATGATCAGCTGCTTGAACGGGTGGCGCTGCATGTCACGCAGCAGCACCTTCTGGATCTTGCCGTCCAGGTTCAGGTCCAGGATGGACGAGTAGAACCACTCGTTCTGCTGGGCCAGCCAGATGGCGTTGTGGTCCAGGCTGATGGCGACCGGCTCGGCGTTGCCACCGTACACGATGGCCGGAATCACACCGGCGTGACGCAGGCGGCGGCTCGCACCCTTACGCTGCAGTTCACGCTTGGTGACCTTGATTTCATGGGTCTTCGACATTTTCTTGCTACCAGTTGGTGCCTTGCCGGAATGGCTTGGCGGTTGAAAGGCACTTCCGCGACCAGAAGTACCCGGGGCCCCGTACGCCGTTGCCGACGCACGGGAAAAACTTCACATCAATCCACGTACAGCGAGCTGACCGACTCACCGAAGGCGATGCGGCGCATCGTTTCGGCCAGCATTTCCGCCACGCTGAGCTGGCGGATCTTGCTGCACACCCGCGCCTCGTCACGCAGCGGGATGGTGTCGGTCACCACCAGCTCATCAAGCTGGGAGTTGTTCAGGTTGTCCACCGCTGGGCCCGAAAGCACGGCGTGGGTGCAGTAGGCCGCCACCTTGAGCGCGCCGCGCGCCTTCAGCGCTGCAGCAGCTGCACACAGGGTGCCGGCGGTATCGACGATGTCATCGACCATCACGCAGGTCTTGCCTTCGACGTCACCGATGATGTTCATCACGGTGGAGACGTTGGCGCGCGGACGGCGCTTGTCGATGATCGCCAGATCGGCATCGTCCAGACGCTTGGCAACGGCGCGCGCACGCACCACGCCACCCACGGCCGGGGACACCACGATCAGGTTTTCGGTGCCGTAGGCGCGCCAGATGTCGGCGAGCAGCAGCGGCGACGCATACACGTTGTCCACCGGCATGTCGAAGAACCCCTGGATCTGATCGGCATGCAGGTCAACGGTGAGCACCCGGTCGGCCCCCACCGCGCTGAACATCTTGGCGGCCACCTTGGCGGTGATCGGCACGCGCGAGGAGCGCATGCGGCGATCCTGGCGCGAGTAACCGAAGTACGGCACCACCGCGGTGACACTGTTGACCGACGCGCGCTTGAGCGCATCGATCAGGACCAGCAGTTCCATCAGGTTCTCGGCGCTGGGCGCACAGGTCGGCTGGATCACGAACACGTCCTGCTTGCGGACGTTTTCCTCGATTTCGACCTGCACTTCACCGTCGGAGAAGCGCGACACCAACGCCTTGCCCGGACGCACCCCCAGTTCCTTGCAGATGCTCTGCGCAAGGCGCTTGTTGGCGTTGCCGGAAAAAACCAGCAGGTTGGGGTGTTCTTGCATCATGACGGTCTCGGGCGGGAGCTATGGCGGAGAACTCGGCCGCCGGCACCCGAAGGTGTCTGCGGTGACAACACCGCGAAGTTCCCACCGGGGCCGCGCAGCATGCGCAGGTACCCGCTGTGGATCTTCGCGAGTGGCAGGGGCGGGAGGATTCGAACCTCCGAATGCCAGGATCAAAACCTGGTGCCTTGGGCCTCTTGGCGACGCCCCTGCATCAAAATCAATAACGCTCGAGTACATCAAGCAGTGGCGAGCGCTCCACGCCCGCAGCCACCCATGCCCGCAGTTCCTTCGGCAACTGCGCCAGGCCCTGCTCTGCAGCAGCGCGCGTGGCGAACTCGACGAAGCAACCGCTTCCCGACCCGGTGAGTCGTGCCCGGCCGATCCTGCTCAACGTTGCAAGCACTGCCTCCACGGCAGGTTCGCGACGGCGCAGTACCGGCTCGAACGCATTCCCGAGCAAAGACCCGGAAGCGAAGTCCGCTATTTTCGCTACTGGGGCGTCCCGCGTCAAATCCGGACAGGCAAAAAGAGCCACGGTCGGGACGTGGACGCCGGGGTCGGCGATGACGTACCAGGCCGGATTCAGGTTCACCGGCGTGAGCAGCTCGCCCACGCCTTCGGCCCAGGCGTTGCGGCCGCGCACGAAGACCGGCACGTCGGCCCCGAGCTGCAGGCCGAGCGCGGCCAGCGCGTCCTCATCCAGCCCGGCACCCCACAGGCGGTTCAGCGCCACCAGCACGGTGGCCGCGTCGGAAGAGCCGCCGCCGAATCCGCCCCCTGCCGGAATGTATTTTTCGACGACGATATCGACACCATGGGCGACGTTGGCCGCTTTTTTTAGCAGGATCGCCGCACGCACGGCAAGATCATCGGCTTCCGCCACGCCGGCCACTGATGCCCCTTCCCGACGGATCTGACCGTCTTCACGCAGGCGCAGGCCAATCCGGTCGCCCCAGTCCAGCAGGCGGAACACGCTCTGCAGCAGGTGATAGCCGTCTGCCCGACGCCCCGTGATGTGCAGGAACAGGTTCAGCTT
>JAEXNZ010000214.1 GCA_023439425.1 Pseudomonadota bacterium | reverse complement strand
TTCCGGCAGCGCGCTGGGGGGTGCGCAGGGGGCGTAGTTCGGCGCATACCCCACCACGAACGGGAACCGGCGCGCGCCCGGGCAGGCGTCGTCGGTGGCGGCCATGCCACCGGCTTCCACCGGCTGCCAGTCCAGTCCCTTGTTGTTGACCTTCAACGGCGCAGTGGGCAATCGGCTGAAGATACCCGACCACACCCGCATCGCGCCGGTAGCACCAAACAGGCCGGTCTGTTCGTTCTGATCGTTGCCCATCCAGACCACGGCCAGATGGTCGCCGGTGTAGCCGGCATACCAGCTGTCGCGTCCATCGTTGGACGTGCCGGTCTTGCCGGCCGGCTGCAGGCGACCCAGTCCGTCGGCATTGAGGCGCTGCGCGGTGCCGCTGGAAACCACCTGCTGCAGGCCGATGCTGATCAGGTTGGCGGCAATCGAGTCACCTTCCTGGGCCGGAGCCGGGGTTTTGTCGTAGCGCTTGAGCAGCTTGCCCTGCGGATCCAGCACGCCACGCACCGCGTGCAGCGGCTGGATTTCGCCGCCCGACGCCAGGAACTGATAAAGCTGCGCCATCGCGTACGGGCTCTGGTCGGTCGAACCCAGAATCACCGACGGATTGCTCTCGGCCTTCAAGCCCGCCAGCACGTGGATCAGCTGGGTGACCCGTTCGGGGCCGACCTGCATGCCCACCCGCACCGTGGCCTGGTTGTAGGAATTGGCCAGCGCATCGATCAGGCGCACCGTGCCGTGGCTGCGGTTGTCCGCGTTGCCGGGCGTCCAGCGCTTGCCACGGCTGAGCTGCACCGTCACCGGTGAGTCATCGACGAAGGTGGCCAGTGAGTACTTGTCCGGCTGGGCTAGCGCCAGCAGGTACACGAACGGCTTGAGCAGCGAGCCAACCGGGCGCTGCGCCTCGATGGCCCGGTTGAAGCCGGGCTCGGCCACATCACGGCTGCCGACCACGGCCAGCACATCACCGTTATGCACATCGGTGAGCACCAGACCGGCCTGCAGTTCCGGGCGACGCTTGTTTTCAAGCGACTTGATCGTCTTGGTGACCGAGCCCTCGGCATAGGCCTGCGCCGACGGCGACATGCCGGTCATCACGCTCAGCCCGGCCCCCTGCAGGACCGACTCAGGGTAATCGTGCCCCAACTGGCGACGCACCAGATCGACATAGGCCGGGAACCGGTTGGCCGCGATAAGGCCCGGTACCTTCGGCACGCCCAGCGGAGCCTTCAGCGCACGCTCCAGTTCGGCCTGGTCGATCAGGCCGTTCTCATGCAGTTTGCCGAGCACGAAGTTGCGGCGATCCAGCGCGCGCTCCGGGTTGCGGCGCGGGTCGTAGTACGACGGCCCCTTGACCAGCCCGATCAGCAGCGCGATGTGTTCGGTGTTGAGCGAGGACAGGTCGCGTCCGAACCAGAATTCGGCACCGGAAGACATGCCGTGGATCGCCTGGCTGCCACGCTGGCCCAGATAGACCTGGTTGAGGTACGCCTCGAGGATGGTGCGCTTGTCGTAGCGCGCCTCCATGATGAGCGCATAAAGCACTTCATTGAACTTGCGGGTGACGGTCTGTTCCTTGCCGATGCCGAGCAACCCGCTGCGGGCCAGCTGCTGGGTCAGAGTGGACGCACCCTGCCGGCTCTGCCCGCCCGAGCGCACGGTCACCCAGACGGCCCGGGCGATGCCGCTCAGGTCGATGCCGTGGTGACGGTTGAAGTCCTTGTCTTCCACCGCCTGCAGGCCGGTCACCAGCAGCTCCGGCGTTTCCTCCAGGCGCACCAGGCGACGCTCTTCCTGCTTCTGGCCGTACAACGTGGCAATACGCGCCGGGTCCAGACGGGCCGCCTTCAGCGCCTTGCGGTTACCGGCGTCGCGCAGCGAGGCGACCTGCCCGCCGGACACGGTGAGCTCGACCCGGCGCGGAGCCACCGGGCCGTCCACGTCGTTGTAGCCACGGCTGGAAATGACGAAGCGCCCGCCGTCCTGGCTGAACGTCGCCGGTGACTTGCCGGTGCCGTCGTCGCGGTATGCCGCGGCCGCCAGTTCGGTTTTCAGGGTCTGCGTGTCCATCGCCACGCCCGGGGCCAGCACCAAGGGGCGCGCGTAGACCCGGGTGGGTATCTGCCAGCGCAGTTCACCGAAGCGCTGCGTCACCTGGGTATTCAGGTAGACCGTGTAGGGAATCAGAAAGCCCAGTGCCAACGCGAAAGCGGCCATGCCCGCAGTGATGAGCCGGCTCCGCCAGCGCGGCCAGCGGCTTTCGGTGTCGTCGTCAAACGCGTCGGTGTCGTCGGAATCGTAGCGTGGGGGCACGGGATTTTCGGAAAGTAAACTTCCTTGAGTCTACCCCAGTGACCACATTGGCAGAGTCACGGCCATTTGCCGTTTCGCCGCAGTTCAATCAGGTAAACCCGTGCCACGCAGGCCGGCCCATGCGCCCCGGCAGGCTGCGGCCGCTCCGCGCCAGCCGGCACCGGCCAGGCAGGCGTTGGCCAGACGCCCCACAAGACGAGGCGCGTCGCCCACAATCCAGCGGGTTTTCACGTCGGCCCGTCTGTACAGCGCCAGACGCGACCACGCCATCCGCCAGGTGAGTGCGGAGAGACCATGAAAAGGTGCCGGTGCAACCGCTTCGTGTTGGGCGTCCAGCACGGCCACCGCGCTCGCCAACCGTTCGGCAGTACGGCTGCGGGCTTCCGGATCGAACAGCACCAACCCGCGTAGTTGCGAAAGCAGCGAACGACGGGCGGCCCCGATCTGATTGCCGCCATGCTGCCGGTAGTCGATGGTGGCAGGGCGATGTACGTCCAATCCGCGCGCCAGCGAGGCGACAACGGCCAACCACTCGTCATGGCTCCAGTACCGGGGCACCGGCAATCCGGATTGGAGCAGGCCGCGCCTGAGCGCACACGTCGCCCCGGTAACGAAGTTGCGTACAAGAACCGCGTCCAGCAACCGGCCTGAACGCTCCAGAGACAGTTCGGCAGGATGAACGCCAAGAACCTCCAACAGCGTCGAACCCAGTGGCTGCCCCGTCCTGTCCACCAGGCGCGCGTCTCCGTGAAGCATCAAAAGCCCCGGCTCCGCGTCAAACCGTTCCACCAGTACCTGCACCCGATCCGCGTGCCACACATCATCCTGATCGCTCAGGAACAGGATGTCCGCCGTGCAGCGCAGCAACGTTTCGGAGAAATTCTGGACATAGCCCAGGTTGCGCACATTCTCGATGATCTCGACCCGGATTCCGCGCGATGCCGCATCGATCCGGAACCGTTCGAGAATGGAAAGGGTGGTGTCGCTCGATCCGTCGTCCCCGACCACGATTTCATCGACCGGCATGGTCTGAGCCAGAATGCTGTCCAACTGAGCCTGGAGATATTCAGCGCCATTGTAGGTACACAAGGCGACGCCGATACGTTCCGCGGATGTCCGCCCCGTTGCTGGAAGGCCGGTCGCGGTCACGAAGCTGCGGCCTCGATCCGCGCCAATGCCTCGTCGCGGGACAGCGGCACCCACGTGCCTGCGTCCGGCTGGAAAGGCCGCGGATGGATACCGAGCAGCGCCCGCAAGGGGCCATTGTCAGCGATCAGATCCTGTTGCAGCCGGGAAACTGGACCACGCGCCCTCGGTACGGCAGCGGCCAACAGGCGCAGCAGCCCTTGCGGCAGAGGGACCGGCAAGGTCCGCTCCGCCATGCTGGCGTGGACGCGCCTGAACATTTCTGCATAGTGCAGACGCTCTCCGCCGCCGATTTCAACGACCTTGCCTGCCGTCGCATCGGTGTGCAGCGCCGCCACCACTGCCTGGGCGATGTCGTCTGCGTGCACCGGCTGGCGCATGCCGTGCGCCATCGGAATCGGGAACAGGCGTGCGCGACGGGCACGCGCGACGATCGGCGTCAGGCTTTTATCGATTCCCGCGCCATAGATCAAGGTGGGGCGCAGAATGGTCCACTGCATGCCCAGGCGCTCGGCCTGCGTGGTCAGTCCCGTTTCACCTCTGCGCAACCACGCCACGACGGCCTGTTCGTCGCTCTGTGCCGACGACTCCTTGGTGACCACGCTCATGGAACTGGTGGCGATGATCCGCGGCGCGGGTGCCGAATCCTGTGCCGCCAGCCACGGCAACCAGCCTTCCATTGACGTGAAGCTGACGATGGCCTGCCAGGTCTGACCTTGGAACGCCGACAAGGCGTCGCCCAGGTCCCCGGTCCACCACTCCACTCCGGGCTGCGACGGCCGCGGTTGTCGACTCACGGCCAGCACCGGAATACCCGCCTGCGACAGACGAGGCAACAGATAGCGACCGATCTGGCTGGTCGCGCCGGAAACAAGGACGGTCATGCCGCAGCCTGTGTGAAATGACGGCGTAATATACCCGAGCGGCAGCACTCCCTTCAGCGCAGCCCTTCCACATCCTGCAACCGCTGCTCAAGCGCCAGATGCTCGGGACTGGCCGGATTGCTGCCCAGTTCAGTGGCGGCCTGCAGTGCCGCACGGGCAAAGGAAACATCGCCTCGCCCCAGCCGCTCGCTGCCGACCGCCAGCCAGCGCTGCGCCAGCCGCTGACGAGCGGCGGCCGCCGCTCCGTCCTCCGGCGACAACGCCTGCCACGCGCCCAGGCAGGCACCCGCCGCCTGAACCCGGTTTTCACGCAGGCGGTCCTCAAAGCAGTTTCGACTGGCCGGCAGCAGTTGACGGGCCGCGTCATGCACCCGCGCATCCTGCGGTGCCAGTGCCTGCGCGGCTCGCAGTGCATCGTAGGCACTGTTGCCCGGCGGGGTCAGGAAGCGCCCCTGGGCCTGGGCCAGTTCGAAACGCTGCAGGAGTTCCTTCAGTTCCTGTTCGCGGCGTGCGCTTGGGGCGCGCGGGGTTGCGAGGGCCTTTTCCGCTTGGCGGGCCTGGTTCAACGACTGCCGCGCACCCTCCAGCGCGCGCGCGGAGACGCCTGTCGCTTCGGCCCGGCCCAGCATCTGTTCGGCCTCTGCGAAACGGAAATCGCCGGCCAGACGATTAGCCTCGGTCAACCACGCATCGCCGACCTGCTGCAACCCCTGCTGAGCCATCGGCTCATCCGGACGCGCCGCGATCACGGCCTTGAAATGACTGGCAGCGGTATCCCAGCGTCGCGCTTTCAACGCCTGCTGTCCCAACTGCAGGCGGCGCTCCAACGCGCTGTTGAGTGCCGCTTCAGTCGCCGGCAGGTCCACATGCCCGGTATCAAACACCCGCGCGCGCCGCACCAGCGGTGCAGCGCGGGCCACGTCGCCCTGCGCCGCCGCATTACGCGCCTGGAGCAGCAACTCAGTCAGCGCATCCTCGCGCCCTTCAAGCGCGCGCAGATGATTCGGTGCCAGCGCCAGCGCCTGCTGGAACAAGGGCAGCGCGCTGTCATCACTGCCATCCAGGCGCTGTGCCTGCAGTGCCGCTTCGGCGCGTCCCAGCAGGACTCCGAACCCTGCACCGGACTGCTGTCGCGCGCGAAGCGCGTCGGCAACGGCATCGGCGTCGCGTTGCGGCACCTGCAATTCGCGCGCCAGATCCAAACCGCGCTGCGCGGCGTTCAGATCGTCCCTCTGCAGCGCGCGGCGCGCCTGTGCCAGTGCCGCCTGTCCGGTGCGCGCCAGACCTTCCCGCGCCTGCGGCCGATCACCGTCCAGTGCCAGTGCCGCCTGGTACCACTCGCGGGCCCCGCTGCCATCAGCTGCGCTGAGATGACCCGCCGCCAACGCACGGTCGCCACGATCCAGCAACTGCTCGATCTGCGGTTCATTCCAGAACCAGTTGGCCAGCGGTGCCCGAAACGCCACCAGCAGCAGGAACACAGCGGCGGCCACCAGCAGCGCCCAGCGCCATACGCGCCGCGCATGCCATGCCTGCACGCGCCACCAGCGCCCCTCGCGGCGGACCCGACGCAGGGCAGCATGGGCGGCATCCTCATGCGGTGCGGGAGCTTGGCGGCTCATCCGTTGAGCCTAGCGCTGTTCACGTGAGTTCAGCCTAGACGCCGCACGTCATTGACGCCCGGCAGGGCATCCAGCTTGCCCAGCAGCGTGGCCAGCTGACCGTAATCGCTCACCTTCAGCCGCAGCCGCAGATGCGCACGGCCGCTGTTGCGGACGTTGTCACTGTGAATGTCAAGGACGTAAGCGTCTTCCTGCGCGATCAGATTGGTGATGTCCTTCAGCAGCCAGCGGCGATCCACCGCGTTGACCACGACGTCCACCTCGTAACCACCGCCGGCCTGCCCCCACTCCACCGGCAGAATCCGCTGCGGGCTGGCAGCCTGCAGCCGTGCCAGCGCGGCGCAGTCGGTCCGGTGCACGGTCACGCCGCGGCTGCGGGTGAGATACCCCACGATGGGTTCACCGGCGACCGGCTGGCAGCAGCGCGCCAACTGCACCAGCAGGTTGCCCACGCCCTGTACGGTGAATTTGGATTTGCCCAGGTTTTCACGCCGCGCGGTGGGTCGCGGAAGTGACGGCGTTGCCGGCTGGGTAGCCGCGCGTTCAGCCTCCAGCAGCGCCCGACTGACCTGATGCGGACCGGTGTCGCCCAGCGCCACCTGGATGTACAGGTCGTCGACACTGTCTGCGTGGAACTTCTTCGCGGCCACCGCCAGATCAGCGTGTTGCAGGCCCAGCCGCTTCAGCTCACGGTCCAGCAGTTCGCGACCGGCCTGCACGTTGCGCGCCCGGTCCAGCTTGTGGAACCAGCCACGCACCTTTTCGCGCGACCGGTTGCTGGCCAGGTACCCATTGGCCACCAGCAGCCAGTCGCGGCGCGGATCGGCTTCCTTGCCAGTCAGAATCTCCACCCGGTCACCACTGCGCAGGCGGTAGGTCAACGGCACGATGCGACCGTTGACCTTTGCACCGCGGCAGCGATGCCCCACCATGGTGTGTACGTGGTAGGCAAAATCCAGTGGCGTGGCCCCCTGTGGCAGGTCCATCACCTCGTCCTTGGGGCTGAGCGCATAGACCCGGTCCTCGGTCAGCTCAGCATCCAGCGCACCGGCCAGCTCACCGCCCTGCCCGTCCTGGGAATGCTCCAGCAACTGGCGCATCCAGGTGATCTTGCGGTCGAAGGCCTTCTCTGCCCCCTTGCTGCCTTCCTTGTAGCGCCAATGCGCGGCCACGCCCAGTTCGGCCTGGGCATGCATGTCGTGGGTGCGGATCTGCACTTCAATGGTGCGCCCTTCCGGGCCGATCACCGCGGTATGGAGCGAACGGTAGTCATTCGCCTTGGGGCGTGCAATGTAATCGTCGAACTCGCTGGGCACCGGCACCCACAGCGAATGCACCACGCCCAGCGCGGCGTAGCAGGCTGCGACGTCCTTGACCATCACCCGCACCGCGCGGATGTCATACAGCTGGTCGAAGGCCAACCGCTTCTTCTGCATCTTCCGCCAGATGCTGTAGATATGCTTGGGACGTCCGCTGACATCGGCCTCGATGCCCTGCGCGACCAGCTCGCGCGACAGGGTCTTCTTTACCGTGTCCACGTAGCGCTCTCGGGCCAACCGGGTCTCATCGACCTCGCGTGCGATGCGTCGGTAGGTCTCCGGCTCCAGGTGGCGGAACGCGAGGTCTTCCAGTTCCCATTTCAGCTGCCAGATGCCCAAGCGGTTAGCCAGCGGCGCATGGATATCGCGCGTGAGCTGGGCCAGCGCGCGGCGCTCTTCATCGGGCAGGCGGTCGGCGGCACGCATGCGGGCCAGCTGTCGCGCCAGCAGGATCGGCACCACCCGCAGGTCGTGGATGATCGACAGCAGCAGGCGACGCAATCCTTCGCTGTTGCGGCCGGCCTCGCGTCCGGCGTGCAGCGCCCAGACCTGGTCGGCCGCGTCGAGCCCGTCGAGCAGGCCCAGCACGGCGGCTTTATGCCCACCCAGCGGCAGCGCCTCCAGACCCGCACGCAACCCCGGCAGGTCGAACAGCAACGCGGCCACCAGCGCGCTGTCGTCGGCCGACAACAAGGCCAGCGCGTCCATGGTATCGACCAGCACCGGCCAGCTGGCCGGCTGGGCGTGATCGGTACCTTCCGCATGCCAACGTTGCAGCAGCGCATCGCGCAGGGGCGTCGACAGCGACGCCATCGACGGTCGGTTCAACAAGGCATCCAGGCCGGGTGCAGAAGCGCGGTTCACAGCATCGTGCAGGTGGGACAGAGGCCTCTACACTAGCGCCCCCTCCGTTGCCGGACAATCAAAACAGGTGCATGAGCTGATGGCGGACACGCCACGATACAATCCGGGCAAATCCTGGAGACCTGCCATGCGCTTTTCCCGTTTGAGGATGTTGGCCAGTGCGGCCATTTTGTTGGGCCTTGCGTCGCCGGCCCTGGCCCAGCGCGTGGTCGAGGGCGATCTGCAGCAGCAGATGACGCCCGCCGAGTTCAAGGCAGCGGGGCTGGACAAGCTGAGCCCGGCCGAGCTGGCCGCGCTGAACGGATGGCTGCAGGGCAAGGTGGCCGCCGTCACCGCAGGCGTGCGCGAACAGGTGCGCGAGGAAGTCCGCGAAGAAGCACGCGAAGAGGGGCGTCAGGAAGTCATCGTGAAGAATCGCGGCTTCTTCGCCTTCGGCAGCAATGACCCGATCGTCAGCACCATGAAAGGCGAGTTCCGTGGCTTCGGCAAGGGCCGGGTCTATGTGCTGGATAACAAACAGGAATGGGAGCAGGTCGACGAGACGGTGCTGCCAGGTGTCCGCCGCTCGAACCCGGAAGTGTCGATCACACCCAGCATCTCCGGCATCTGGTACCTGCAGGTAAAGGGATCAAACACCCGCGCAAAGGTCCGCCGCGTCAAATAGGCCGTAATAGCGCTGCGCCGCCTCACCCCCGACGCAGCGCGGCCACCTGCTGCGCCAGTTTCTTGGCCGACACACCGCCTTTGGCACCCAACTCCTGAGCGAATAGAGACACCCTCAGTTCCTCCAGGTCCCATCGTAGTGCCTGCCACTGCGTGCGCCCCTGCAGGCCACGCATGCGCGCCTCCTCCAGCGCATCCAGGAACGCCCGCAGTTCCAGCATGCGGGCCTGGTCCCGCGGTGGGTCGCGCTTGGCGCGTTCGCTGCGCAGGATCATCGCGCGCAGATAGCGTGGGTAGTTGGCCAGCGCATCAGCGGGGGTATCACGCAGGAAACCCGGGTGAACCAGCGCAGCCAATTGCTGCTCCATGTCATCCAGATTGCCGCGTGCCCAGCCCATCAGGGGTGCTTCCAGCAGTGGCTTGAGCTCCGCCACGTGCGCCAGGATCGATTCGGCCAGCTTCAACCGCGCCATGGCTTCACCGAACAGCGCGCGTCCGGCAGCGTCGCGACGCAGGGCGAAGGCGGACGCGTCGCGGATCTCGCCCAGGCCCTCGGCCAGCACCGCGTTCAACGCGGCATCGACCAGGTCGCCGCGCAGACGCTCCTGCGACTCAATGGCCGCGTACAGCAGGCCGGTCTTCGGCGGTACCGGCAGCTGCTTTCGTGCCTGCTTGGCCTTGTCGGACAGCGCGATCTCCAACAACCGACGCACGCCGCGTGGATGCTGTTCGGCCGCTTCATTTCGGTCGGCAAAAATGCGCAGCGAAGCCGTCTCGCCGGCGTCCACCAGTGCCGGATAGGCAGGTACGCTGGCCTCACCCGGCACCTGCAGCGGGATCGGCGTGGAGGGAAACTCGCGCAGCCCCTCGGCCGCCAACGCACGACCCGCACGGGCGGCAAAGGCATCACCGGCACGCTCGCCGAAACGAGCACGCAGCGCGTCCAGGTCGCGCGACGTGGCCAGCAGCTTGCCCTGCGCGTCATACAGGTGCAGGTTCATCCGCAGGTGCGGCTCCAGCGCGGCATCGTCGAAATCCGTCGCTGCGACCGTTGCGCCGGTGGCGCGCGACAGGAACCGCGCCAGCTCACCGCGCAGGTCGTCGGCCGTCGGCTGCGCATACGCTTCAGCAAAGGCGCGCCCGAAATCCGGAGCCGGCACGTAGTTGCGCCGCATCGCCTTGGGCAGGCCACGGATCAGCGCCGATGCCTTGTCCGCAACAAAGCCCGGGGCCAGCCACGACAGCCGTGCGGGATCCAGTGCGTTGAGCAGGTGCAGCGGCACATCGAGGCTGACGCCGTCGTCCTCGCTGCCGGGCTCGAAGCGGTAGTGCAAAGCCAGCCGCGCGTCGCCCAGCGGCAGGTACTTCGGATAACGCTCGGCGTCACTGCCCTCGCCCGGCAGCAGATCGGTCAGCGACCATGCCAGTGCATGCCGCTGCTCGGGCGGAAGCCCCTTCCACCAGCTGTCCAGACCGGTGGCCGAATGGATCTGCGCCGGAATGCGGTCCAGATACCAGCGCGCCTGCCAGTCCTCGTCGGCGACGATACCGGCACGGCGCAGCTTGGCCTCTTCCTCGCGCGCCTGCTCCAGCACCTTCAGGTTGTCGGCGATCACGCTTGCGCGCGTGTTGATCTCACCGGTAACCAGCGCCTGCCGGACAAAGATGTCGTGCGCCTCGCCCGGCGCAATGCGCCCGTAGTGCACCGGCTTCTTCGGAGCCAGCACCAGCCCGAACAGACTGATCTGCTCGGAGGCCAGCACCTGCCCTTGGGCCCGCGACCAGTGCGGGTCGAAGTGCTTGCGCAGCAGCAGATGCGGCAGTTCGGCAATCACCCAGTCCGGCTCGATCGCCGCCAGGGTCAGACCCCAGACTTTCTGGGTGTCGAGCAGGGTGGCGGCCAGCAGCCAGGGGGCTGGCTTCTTTGCCATTGCCGAGCCGGGGAACGGCAGGAAGCGACGCTGGCGCGGAGCCAGGAAGTCGCCTTTGTCGCTGCGGTGACCAATCTGTGTCGGCAAGCCCGCGATCAGCGCACGGTGCAGGGTCTGGTAGGCCGCCGCGCGGGTGCGCTCGCTGAAGCCGCCGCGCACGTCGCGTTGCGCATCGAGCTGCCCCCCATGTAGAGCCGGGCCCTGCCCGGCTGCGGTTGGCGCAGACCGTGCCGCCGGCACCGCCTTGCCTTCGCGGGCCAGACGCGCCGCCCGGTGCAGCTGCCCACGCGTGGCCTTGGCCTTGGCCTCGTCATCGCGCGCCGGAGCCGGCGCGGTGGAGCCGGCCAGCAGGGGAGCCAACATGCTGTCAGCCGGTTCTTCGTTCCAGCCCAGCTCCTCGCACAGCACGCGCAGCTGCCGGTGCAGCTCGCGCCATTCGCGCATGCGCAGAAAGCCCAGGAAATGGCGCTCGCACCAAGCGCGCAGCTTGGACTGGGTGAGGTCTTCGTGGGCCTGTCGGTAGCCCTCCCAGAGCCGCAGCACACCGACGAATTCCGAGCGACCGTCGGCGAACAGCGCGTGGGCATTGTCAGCGGCCGCGCGCGCTTCAGGCGGGCGTTCACGCGGGTCCTGGATGCCCAGGAACGCGGCAATCACCAGCATAGGACGCAAACAGCCCTGCGCCTGCGCGGCCACCAGCATGCGCGCAAGCTTGACGTCCACCGGCAGGCGCGCCATCTGGCGGCCAGTCGGGGTCAGGCGGCGTTGATCATCGATGGCGCCCAGTTCGCCCAGCTGTTGCCAGCCGTCGGCGATGGCGCGCTCATCCGGCGCTTCCAGGAACGGGAAGTCCTCGATCCGCCCCAGGCCCAGCTGCAGCATGCGCAGGATCACGCCGGCGAGGCTGGAACGGCGGATTTCCGGGGCGGTGAATTCCGCGCGCGAGAGGAAGTCTGCTTCGGAATACAGGCGATAGCACACGCCTTCAGAGACACGGCCGCAGCGGCCCTTGCGCTGGTTTGCGCTGGCCTGCGACACCGCCTCGATGTGCAGGCGGTCGAGCTTCTGGCGCGGACTGTAGCGCTTTACCCGGGCCAGGCCGGGGTCAATCACGTAGCGGATGCGCGGCACGGTCAACGAGGTTTCGGCCACGTTTGTGGCCAGCACAATGCGTCGCCGGCTACCCGGATTGAACACCATGTCCTGGTCTTTGACCGACAGCCGGGCATACAGCGGCAGCACCTCGGTTTCCCGGTACTTGCGCCGCTCCAAGGCCTGGTGCGCATCGCGGATCTCGCGCTCACCGGGGAAGAAGACCAGAATGTCGCCGCGCGGGTCGCTGCGGGTAATTTCATCCACCGCCGCCACCAAGGCATCGTTGACCGTGCGTTCACCGTCGCGACCGCCCTCTTCGGCACCACTGCCCTCGCCTTCCAGCGGGCGATAGCGCACCTCTACCGGGAAGGTCCGCCCTTCCACGCTGATCACCGGTGCGTCGTCGAAATGCTGGGCGAAGCGCGAGGTATCGATGGTGGCCGAGGTGACAATCAGCTTCAGGTCGGGCCGCTTCTTGAGCAGTTGTTTGAGATAGCCGAGCAGGAAGTCGATGTTGAGGCTGCGCTCGTGCGCTTCGTCAACGATGAGAGTGTCGTACTGCGAAAGCCAGCGATCGCTGCTGATCTCGGCCAGCAGGATGCCGTCGGTCATGAACTTGATTCGGGTGTCATCCCCGACCCGGTCGGTGAAGCGCACCTGATAACCCACCGTGGTTCCGAGTTCGGACTGCAGTTCCTGCGCGACGCGGCTGGCCACGGCACGTGCGGCAATCCGTCGCGGCTGGGTGCAGCCGATCATCCCGGCCACGCCGCGACCGGCGGCCAGGCACAGCTTGGGCAGCTGGGTGGTCTTGCCCGAGCCGGTTTCACCGGCGATGACCACGACCTGGTGCTCGCGGATGAGCGCGGTGATGCGTTCGGCTTCACGCGCAATCGGCAGGCTGTCATCCAGACTGATCGACGGCTGGCTGAGCGCCCGCGCCTGGCGGCGCTGGACCGACGCCTGCAGGGCCTGCTGGAAGGCGGTGGCCAGGCCGGCGTCATCGGGCTTGCCGCGCAGGCGCGACAGCAACCCGAGCAGGCGGCCGCGATCGCGGCTCATGGCCCCGTCAATGGCGGACTGCTGCTGGCGCAGCGCGGAGGCGTCGGGTTTATTGATAGCTGCCATGAATCGAATTGATAGAAAACGAAAGTACGACTGAAAGGTTAGTCTGATTTATTGTGAAGGCCATCCCATCCACCAGGAGGACATCCCCCATGGCAAAGACCAAGACCCCGGCAAAACCGAAGACCGGCAAGCAGAAGCTGGCCGCAGCGGCTCCATCGGCCCCCAACATCGATATCGGGATCAAGGAGGGCGATCGCAAGAAGATCGCCGACGGTCTGGCCCGTTTCCAGGCTGATGCGTTCACGCTCTACCTGAAGACCCACAACTTCCACTGGAACGTGACTGGGTCGATGTTCAACTCGCTGCACACCATGTTCGAGACCCAGTACACCGAACAGTGGGCGGCCCTGGACGACGGGGCCGAGCGCATCCGCGCCTTGGGCTTCAACGCGCCGGGTTCGTACCGCGAGTTCGCCGCCCTGACCTCGATCGCCGAGGAACCGGGCCTGAGCGACAGCGCCGACTGGCGTGAGATGGTACGCCAGTTGGTCGCCGCGAACGAGGCCGTCTGCCGTACCGCCCGCCACGTCCTGGACGTCGCCGACGACGCCGACGACGCCCCCACCGAAGACCTGATGACCCAGCGCCTGCAGACCCACGAAAAGTACGCCTGGATGCTGCGTTCGCTCCTGCAGTAAGGCCTCGGTTCCAGCTATTCACTGGTGCGTGCTGGAGCAGGGCCAATAGCCCCTCCCGGGACACGCCGTGAACCCATCCATGGGGGCTCGTCGAAAACATCCATGTTTTCAACGGTCCCG
>JAEXNZ010000188.1 GCA_023439425.1 Pseudomonadota bacterium | reverse complement strand
GCACCAGCGACTCGCGCACCGCCTCACGCGCCAGTTCGCGGTGCTGCACGGCATTGGCATCGCCCGCATAGCGGCTGTCGGAGGGCTTCTGTTCGAACAGGCCGGCCCGCAGTTTCACGCGCAGGATGCGGGTCACCGCATCGTCGATGCGTGCCATCGGAATCTCACCGCTCTCCACCTGGGCCATGGTGTTGGCGATGAATGCCTTCCAGTCGTCCGGCACCATCACCATGTCGATGCCGGCGTTGATCGCCTGCGCGCAGCTGTCGTTGCGACAGCCGGGCACCTGGGCGATGCCGTTCCAGTCGGACACCACAAAACCGTCGAAGCCCATCTTGTGCTTCAAGGCATCGGTAAGCAGTTCCTTGCTGCCGTGCATCTTGCCGTAGTTCACACCGCCGGCGCGGTCATTCCAGCTGTTGAACGATGCCATCACGGTCTGCGCACCTTCGGCCAGCGCACCGTAATAGCCTTGGCCATGTACATTGACCATGGTGGCGTGGTCAACCAGTGCCTCGCCCTGGTCACGCCCGTTGTCGGTCGCGCCGTCGCCGATGTAGTGCTTGGCAGTGGTCACCACGTTGCCGTCGTCGTTGAAGCGCCCCTGAGCGCCCTTGACGTAGGCATGCGCGTACTCACGGATCAACGCCGGATCGGAAGAGAAGCTCTCGTAGGTACGGCCCCAGCGCGGATCGTGGGCGACCGCCAAGGTCGGCGCAAACACCCAGTCGATTCCGGTGGCGCGGGTGGACTGTGCGGTAGCCCGACCGATGCGCTCGATCAGGCCGGCATCGCGCGCGGCACCCAGGCCGATGTTGTGCGGGAAGAGGGTGGCCCCGTACACGTTGTTATGCCCGTGCACCGCGTCGGTGCCCCAGATCACCGGCACCGGGGTGGTGGCATCGGTGTTCAGCGATGCGGCGCGGTACGCGTCGGCCAGTTTCAGCCAGTCCGCCACCGACGCATGCTTGTTCATGCCCGGCCAGGAGCCCCCGCCGTTGAGCACCGAGCCGATGTAGTACTCGCGCACCTGGTCAGGGGTAATGGTCTTGATCTCGGGCTGGGTCATCTGCCCGATCTTCTGCGCCAGGGTCATCTTCGAAAGAATGGCCTGCACCCGACTTTCGATCGCGGGGTCCTGGGCGATCGCACTTTTTACCTGCGGCCAGTCCTGCAGCTGGCCGGCGCTGGACGGCGCGGCGGCGGCGTGGGCAGACAGGGCCAGCAACAGGCTGGCGGCGAGAAGAGACCGGTTGACGCTGATCACGGACGAAACCTCCGGGGTTGGGCGGATGAGGCACCGCACGCTCCCCGTGACGGCCCTTCCTGACAGCGCTGTCATATAAGCCGGCCGAAGCCGTGTCAACCACAGGAGCGCCTCGGCAAGGTCATCGCACCGTGGACAAAGGGATGCGCGTGCGCGCGGCCGGACACGGCAGTCGCAACTGCTGCAACGCGTCAAGAATTTCCGCAGTACATTCCGCGCTCGTGACGTGGCAACATCCCGCCTGCATCGGCAATTCCACGGTGCCCCAGGCGCTCTACCATCGGCAGCACTCTCCAGGAGATCCATCGCATCATGCGCAGTCGCATCGAGGATGTTGCCGCCGTCGCGGGCGTTTCGATCAAGACCGTGTCGCGCGTGCTCAATCATGAGCCGAACGTCCGCGCGGAAACGCGCGAGCGGGTGATGGCCGCGGTGACGCGGTTGGGCTACAAGCCCAACCTGTCCGCGCGCAGCCTGGCCGGTCAGCGTTCGTATTCGCTGGCGCTGGTCTACAACAATCCCTCGCGCAACTACCTGATGGAAATCCAGAACGGCATGCTCGAGGCCTGCCATGCGCACCACTACAACCTGATTCTGGGCCCGGTGGGCATTGGCCGACACACCCTGCCCGACCTGTCCGCGCTGTTCGAGAACTCGCGCCCGGATGGGGTGGTGCTGATTCCGCCGCTGACTGACGACGCGGTGGTGCTGGACTGGCTGGAAGAACAGGAGATTCCCTATTCCAGCATTGCTCCGCGTGACCCGGACGGCCACATTGGCGTGCGCATGGATGAAACCACCGCCGTGGTGGAATTGATTGCGCACCTGGTGGCGCAGGGGCACCGCCGCATCGCGCACATCAAGGGTCCACGTGCACACGGCGCGTGCCAATGGCGCCACGCCGGCTACCGCCAGGCACTGCGCGCGGCGGGCATCGACTACGATCCGGCGCTGGTGGTCAACGGTCAGTTCTCGTTCGAGTCCGGCATCACCGCTGCCAACGCGCTGCTCGACTTGCCCGAACCGCCGACAGCGATCTTCGCGGCCAACGATGACATGGCCGCGGCGGTCTACCGGGTGGCCGGCCAGCGTGGCCTGCGCATTCCGCGCGACCTTTCCGTGTGCGGCTTCGACGACACGCCGATTGCCGGGCATATCTTCCCGGCGTTGACCACGGTCCGGCAGCCAACGTCGAGCATGGGCACGATTGCCACCGAACAACTGATCGAACGCATCCGCGCGGCCAAGGGAGGCCGCATGGTCACCGTGGACCATGCGGTGCTGGTGCGCGAATCGACCCAGGCTCCGCGCCGCCGCTGAGGATTCAGTTGCGGCGTGCGCCGCGCCAGGCATAGTGCAGGATGTAGCCGTAGCACAGCAGCGGCAGCAGGAACGATCCCTGCAGGCCGTAGTGGTCGGCCAGCCAGCCCATCGCCAACGGAATCACCGCGCCACCCACGATGGCCATCACCAGCAGGCTGGAGCCTTGCCCGGTAAGCGGCCCCAACCCGGCAATGGCCAGCGCGAAGATGGTCGGGAACATGATCGAGTTGAACAGGCCGATGCTGACCACACTCCACTTGGCCAACCCGCCGCTGCCCAGCATGGTCACGGCCAGCATGCCCATCACGATGATCGCGAACCAGCCCAGCAGGCGGCGCGGATCCACCTGCACCAGCAGCCAGGTGCCCAGCAGGCGCCCCACCAGTGCCCCGCCCCAGTACAGCGACACATAGAACGTGGCCTGCTGTTCGGTCATGCCCTCGCCGATGCCCGGCATCGACAGGAAATTGACCAGCACGCTGCCGATCGACACTTCCGCCCCGACGTAGAAGAAGATCGCCAGCACGCCGTAGCGCAGGTGAGGGTGGCGCAGCGCATCCTTCAGCCCACCGGGCCGGGTCGGCTGGTCTTCAACACCGGCAATCGCCGGGAGGCGGAACATCCAGATCGCCACTGCCAGCACGAACAGGGTGATCGCCAGGCCGAAGTACGGCAGCTGCACCGACTGTGCCTCAGCTACGCGGTACGCCAGCGCTTCGGCCTGCGGCAGCGCCGCCAGCTCCTCGGCGCTGCGTGGCTGAGCCGACAGGATCAGCAGGCCACCAAACAGCGGGGCCAGCGTGGTGCCCAGCGAGTTCATCGACTGCGCCAGGGTCAGCCGGCTCGAACTGGTCTGCTCCGGCCCCAGCAGTGCCACGTACGGATTCGCGGCGACCTGCAGCACGGTGATGCCGGTGGCGAGCACGAACAGCGCGCCCAGGAACAGGCCGTATACATGCAGATGCGCGGCCGGCCAGAACAGCAGCGCGCCGACGCCGGCAATCGCCAACCCGGCCACGATGCCGCGCTTGTAGCCCACCGCTGCGACCAGCCGGCCTGCCGGCAGCGACATCAGGAAGTACGCGCC
>JAEXNZ010000165.1 GCA_023439425.1 Pseudomonadota bacterium | reverse complement strand
GTGCAGTACCGACTGGGCCCCGGTCACCGCCAGGCTGCGGATGTAGGCGTCGCCGCACCGGGTCATTCGTCCCAGGTGCACCCGTGAGCCACTGCTGTGTTGATCCGGCACCAGCCCAAAATAGGCGGAGAACTGGCGGCCACAGGCAAAGCGCTCTGGACGGGTTTGTTTGGCGACCAGCGCGGTCGCCATGATCGGACCATAGCCACGGATCGTCATCAACCGCCGGGCCGTTTCGTCACCCTTGGCGGCCTGCTCCAACTGCCGATCCAAGTGCTGACGACGTTGCGCCAGATGCTCCCACTCGGCCCACAACTCGGCGATCATCTCGCGCAACAGCACTGGAACCGGGTAGCTGTCGTCTCGCTGGATACGATCCACCCAGGTTGTCAAAGCGGCATGGGATTTCGCCATCGAGATGCCGTGCTCAAGCAGCAATCCGCGTATCTGGTTACTAATGAAGGTCTGTCGGCCGATGTATCCACTGCGCACCCGGTGCTGGGCCTGCATGCTCAGTGCCTCGACGGTTTTCACCGGAACTGCATGGACAGACCTGTCACGCCCGGCGCGCAGGATGGCCAGGCTGTCATTGCGATCATTCTTCGCCCCGCTGCGATGCTCGGCCACGCGCTGGGCGGGCAGGATCCGGACCCTGCAGCCCTGTTGCTGGACCTGACGGGCCCATGCCTGTGCGCACGGACCGGATTCCATCAGAACCTCCACCTCGGGACCCAGGCTCTTCAGCAGTTTGCTGAATGCGTCCCTGGATCTGACCCGGTCCTCGTAGACAACCTTGCCGTGCGCATCCTCGCCGGCGACCTGGAAAACCTGCTTGGCAAGATCTACCGCCAAGCACACGTACGTTGGCGTAAGCTTTTTCACGGCTCGTCCCTCGCTGTCGGTGGCTCGTAGGATGCCACCGTGGCGCCCAGACGCCTCGGCGAGGGGCGAGTCCATCCAATTACCAACACCCAGTCCCAGTTTTTGGTTCAAACAGCAGATTCCATGCAGCATTGGCATCCCGTGCATTGCACGGGACCGCGTCAGTAATCGACGATGTCCGTCGCGTAGCCGTCGTGGCCGGCGGCGCGGGCGCGCTGCAGGGCGGCTTCTGCGCCCTGCATGATGGCCTTCGGGGTGCTGCCCGCATCAGGTACGCGCACGTAGACACCCACTGAAACCGTCACCGGAGTTGTCTGCCCGAGCTGCACCGGAACGTTCAATCCACGCACCCGCGCAATCAGATCTTCCACCACCTGCAAGGTACCGTCGCCGTTGGTTTCCGGCAGCAGCAGCGCGAAACGATCGGTGCCCAGGCGTGCGCTGATGTCGTGTGGGCGACGTGCGTGCGCGGTCAATTGCGATGCGATGGCGCGCAGTGCGGCGTTGCCGGCGTTCAGTCCGTGCAGGTCCACCAGTGCGTTGAAGTGGTCCAGCTCCACCAGCACCACGCTCAGCGGGCGTTGCAGGCGCTGGGCGGCACCGTGCTCCTCTTCGAGGTGATGATCGAAGCGGCGGCGCGTGCCGAGCTGGGTCACCGGATCGATATGGATGAAGCGCCGCCAGTGCAGCGCGCACCAGCCCAGCCACGCCGCCAGCACCGCGCCCATGCTCACGGCCAGGGCCATCGGCGCAAACCATACATACCCCAGCCGCAGCAGCAGGAAGCTGCCGAGCAGCACCGACGGAATCGCAATGAGCGCTGCAAGGCGCGCGCGCGGCAGGGTCAGCAGCAGGCCGAACAGGGCGGCCAGCACCCCGCTCAACAGGGTCTGCACCCACACCGGCGTCAGCCGGATCACCTTGTTGTCCAGCAGCATGGCGGCCACATTGGCTTGGTACTCGCTGCCGCTGAGGCCGCGCACCGGCGCGCTTGGGGTGAGCAGCAGCGGCGCTTCGGCGGGCGTGGTCACGCCCACCATCACCAGCCGACCGCGCAGCACGGTTCGGTCGACCCGGCCTTCCAGTACATCCACGTAGGACAGTTGCGGGAAAGTGCGCGCCGGGCCGGCAAAGCGCACCCGCACCAGATGGTTGCGACGCCATTGCCAGGGCGAGGCATTGTCCGGGCCGGGATCCAGCCGCCCGGGCAGCAGCCCGCGGCGGGCAGCCAGTGCCGCACCCAGTGCAGGCCAGTGCGGTGAACCGACGCCGGCGGTGAGGTACAGGCTGCGGCTGATGCCGTCCGGGTCAACCTCGACATCGCTGTGCCCCAGCGTGGTTGCGTTGGCGGCGATCATCGGAATCGGCAGCAGCTCTTCGGAAACGCCGGGGCGCTGGGTCGGCAGGGCGACCACCGGCAGGACCACCTGCCCGTGGCGGCGGATCGCGGCGGAAAGCTCGGCGTCCTGGCTGGCATCAGGGTCAGGCTCGGACAGCAGCAGGTCCATCGCTACGCGCGTACTGCCGGCCTCGGTCAGGCGATCCAGCAGCTGCGCATGGGTGGCGCGCGGCCAGGGCAACGGGCCCAGCTTTTTCACGCTGGCCGCGTCGATGGCAATGATCAAAAGGCGTGGATCGGGCGCGTAGCTCCAGTGGCCGACCCAACGGTCGTACAGGGCTTCATCCGGCTTCCACAGCACCTGGCCGTGGCTGAGTGCGGCGGCCAGCAGGCCAACCAGCACCGCCAGGGCGATGCGCCGGGACCACGACAACGGGTGCGGCAAGCGACGTGAACTCACAATCATCTGAGCCCTGATGCACGGGGCCTGGTTCGCGACCCCCATGGTCTGAACCGCACCTCCCCCCGGTGGATCGGGGTGGCTGGGCACCCCGCGCCGGCATTATGACTTGGTTGCCGGGCGGGGAAGGGGGCTGACGCCGTTTCCGGCCCGGTTCAGAACAGCAGTGCGGCCATCCGGCGGCGGTAGTTGCCGACCAGTGCCGGGTCGTCGATCACCTTGAAGGCATCCACCAGCAGCTTGCGCGGCAGGCCGTCACTGAAGGTGCGGTCGCGTTCGAGCAGGGCGATGAACTGCTCCAGCGCGGCTTCATCCTGGCCGCCCAGCAACAGCTGCACGCCGCGCAGGTGGCGGGCCTGCAGGTCGTCGCCATTGGCCGCAATGCGTGCGTCCAGCGCGTCGGGCGACGGCGCATCCTGCAGGGCGCTGGCGAAATCCAGGCGGGCACGGGCGCGCACGGCGCGTTCGTCGGTGGACAGATTGGCCGGCAGGGCGTCGATCAAGGCGCGGGCTTCAGTGGTGCCGCCGGTCTGCAGCAGGGCCAGGGCCAGGTCCAGCTTCAGGGCTTCGTTGTCCGGTTCGGCGGCGATGCTGGCGCGCAGTACGTCCACCTGGGCCTGCGGATCCAGCGGTTCGGGTTCGGCCGCGGCTTCATCGGCGGCCTCGGCCGGGGTGATGCCGTGCTGGGTCAGGAACTCGCGCAGCTGACCTTCCGGCAGCGCGCCGGGGAAGCCGTCCACCAGCTGGCCGCCCTTGACCAGGAACACGGTCGGTACCGAGCGGATCTGGAAGGCGGCGGCGATCTGCTGTTCCTTGTCCACGTCCACCTTGGCCAGCTGGAAGGCCCCGTTGTACTCCGCGGCCAGCTTTTCCAGGATCGGCCCCAGCGTCTTGCAGGGTTCACACCAGGTCGCCCAGAAGTCGACCAGCACGGGGGTCTGCAGCGACTTCTGCAGAACCTCGGCCTCGAAGGTGGCGGTGGTGGCTTCAAAGACGTGGGTCACTTCGCTCATGGCAGGCAGTTCAACCGGTAAAGATGTCTCCAGTTTATGGTGACGCTATTGGCCCGGCGCAACCCCGGCCGTTGCCGTCACGCCCGGCTATAGGCGTGCGCGCCCGGGTGGCAGACAATGGGCGCATGCAGACACTTCAACGTTATGACCCTTGGCTGGGCGCGGTGGGCGCGGGCCTGTTCATCCTCGCAGTGATCGGCTTCGGTGCCGCGCTGCCGGGCTACCTGCCGCTGGGCCATCCGGTGGCGCTGCTGGGGGCGCTGGGCGTACCACATGCGCTGGCCTTCAATCTGCTCGGCTTCGTGCTGCCGGGGTTGATCGCGGTGGTGGTGGCGCTGCGCCTGTTGGCGCGGGTGCCGCGCACGGCACCGTGGTCGCTGCGGGTGGGCGGGCAGATGCTGCTGCTGTCCGGGCTGGCGTTTGCCGCGATGGGGCTGCTGCCGCTGGACGCCAGCGATATTGAAAGCCGGGCCAGCCAGTACCACGCCAGCGCGTGGATGGTGTGGGTGCTGGCGTTCGTGCCGGGGGCGGTGCTGTCCGGGCTGGGCGAGCGCGGTTTGTCCGGTGGGCGGCGGTTGGCGGCGGTGCATCTGGCGGCCGGCGTGGTTACCGGGATGGGGGCGCTGGTGCTGCAGATGGTGATGCCTGCCCCGCTGGCGCAGCGGTTGGCGTTTGTGGCGTGGGCCGTGTGGCTGGCGGTGGTGTTGCCGGCGGCGCGACGGTAACGCCGGGCTTGCCCGGCTGTTCGGGCGATTGGGATGCTTGAGCGGTCCGGATGTAGAGCCGGGCTTGCCCGGCTGCCGTT
>JAEXNZ010000133.1 GCA_023439425.1 Pseudomonadota bacterium | reverse complement strand
GTGCGCGTGGCCGCCACCGAGCGCCTGACCCTGGACGTCGGCCTGCGCAGCGTGCGCGAGACCATCGGCGTGACCTCGCCGTGGTCGGCCGGCGTGCCGTTCGGCAGCGCTGGGGGGCTGACCGGCGGTTTCGCCACCGGCTCGGGTGGTGGCGCACTCGGCTATGGCCAGCAGGCGCTGGACCCGGCCACCGGGCTGATGGTGATCAACGGCAGCAGCAGTGGCAGCCCGCTCACCAGTGACCTGCCGGTGGGCACCGAGCTGGAATCGGACAGCGCCCGCCTCGGCCTGGGCTATCGCCTGACCGACCGCTTCAGCGCCGGCGCTGAAGTGGAGAACAGCGTCAGCGGCGAGGACCGTCGCCGCCTGGCGGCCGGCCTGGACTACCAGGTGTTCGAACGCAGCCGCCTGTATGGCCGCTACGAGAAGCAGACCGGCCTCACCAGCGCCTATGGCATCACCACCACCGACCGCGAGGCCGACGCGCTGGTGTTCGGTATCGACAGCAGCTACCTGCGCGATACCCAGACCTTCAGCGAGTACCGCCTGCGCGATGCGATCAGCGGCCGTGACGTGCAGACCGCCTCGGGCATCCGCAATACCTGGGACATCGCCCAGGGCCTGCGCCTGAGCAGCTCGGCCGAGCACGTCAAGGTGATCGACGGCAGCACCGGTGACAGCACCGGTCTGGCGCTGGGCCTGGACTACAGCGCCAACCCGTTGTGGCGTGGCGCGTTCCGTGTCGAGCATCGGATCTCCGACGACGTGGCGGACACCGAGACCAACGAAGCGTTCGACACCACCCTGGTGCAGTTCATGCTGGCGCGCAAGCTCAGCCGCGACTGGACCCTGCTGGGTCGCAACTACCTGCTGAGCACGCGTTACGACGCGCGCGGTGACGTGTTGCAGAACCGCTTCCAGCTGGGCGTGGCTTACCGCGACACCGACCGCAACCGGATCAACGCGCTGGCCCGCTATGAGTACAAGCTCGAACGCGACGAGAGTGGACTGACGCTGGTTGACGGCGGCGTTGTGGATGGCAGCAGCCAGGACGTGCGCACCCGCGCGCACATCGTCTCCACCCATGCCGACTGGCATCCCTCGCGGGCGTGGTGGCTGACCGGGCGCGTGGCCGGCAAGTGGCAGCAGGACCAGTTCGCCTACAGCGACGGTGCACGCGTCAACAGCCGCTTCCGCGCCATGCTGTTCTCCGCGCGCGTGGTGTACGACATAACCGAGAACTGGGACATCGGCGTGCTCGGTTCCACCTTCCGTGGCCAGTCCGGTGCCAACCAGTACGCCTATGGCCTGGAGATCGGCCGCCTGCTGCGCCAGAACCTGTGGCTGTCGGCCGGCTACAACTGGACCGGCTTCGCCGGCGACCGTGACCTCAATGGTTACGAATACACCCAGCAGGGCGTGTTCCTGCGCCTGCGCTTCAAGTTCGACGAAGACCTGTTCCGGCCGGACCCCGTCCGCTACCGCGACCCGGCCCGCTGAGGATGCCCTGATGAATGACTTCAACCGCATGACCCGTTGTGCCCGCACCACCTTGAGCGTGGCCCTGTTTGCCGGCCTGGCCGCCACTGCGTCTGCCCAGCAGACCCAGCTGGCTCCGCAGCAGCAGCGCATCAGCGACCAGGCGATCCATGCCGACCACAACGCCTATGAGGCCACCCAGGGCCGCATCCAGGCGCTGAACGATGGCGGCCGCCCGATCCGCGATTACCACCTGGCCAAGGCCCAGTGCTGGCTGGACGTGTCGTTCCACGAGTACAGCCGCAACGACCGCAGCGATTTCCCGCAGCTGGCGCTGACCGAATCGGAAAAGCTGATCAACGGCATGGAGCAGGGCGTGCAGCCCCTGCCCACCGACACGCCGCTGGTGAACAACGCCAAGTACCTGCGCGATGACCTGTGGCAGCGCCTGCGCGTGGTGCACGGCAGCCCGGGCTTCATGTGCGCACAGCAGCAGGTGGCCTGCGGTGAAGTGGAACTGGTGCATGCCGGCAACGAGTTCAACCAGCAGCAGTGGCGGCACTCCAAGCCGTACATCCAGATTGCCGAGGAACTGGTCAACGATGCCGAGGCGGCAGCACGCCAGTGCGCTGCAGCGCCAGCGGCGGTGAGCGCTGCGCCGGGTCCGCTGGTGGCCAACGTGCTGTTCGAGTTCGACCGCGATGGCTACCGCGACATCCGCACCTATTCGTTGGAAAGCATCGACCGCGCCCTGGCCAGCATCGCCAGCGAGAAGCTGCAGCTGCAATCGGTGGCGCTGGTCGGCCACGCGGACCGCATGCAGGGTCGCGGCTTCGATGCCAACCAGGCGCTGTCCGAGCGGCGCGCGAAGACCGTGCGCGAACTGCTGATCGGTCGCGGCATCGACCCGGCCAAGGTCCGTTACGAATACCGCGGCGACACCCAGCAGGTGCAGCAGTGTGCGGGCGTTGCTCCGCGTGCGGCGCTGCTGGAATGCCTGCTGCCCAACCGCCGGGTGGAAGTGCGCTTCGAGGTGGCCCGCTAGTAGCGGGCCGGCGTCCACGACATCGGCCGGCTGCCGGACAACGACAGCCAGCCGCGCGCCATTGCATCGGCCGGGTCGTGCAGCAGGGCATACAGGTCCACGTCCTGCCCGGCGCGTTCGCCCCACAGGCTGGCCCAGGCGTTCTGGCCACTGCGGCGCGCGCTCTGCAGGGCGCGGTCAGCCGCGCGCAGGCTGTCCTCCAGCACCGCCGAGGTATCGGCAAACAGCGGCAGCGGGGCCAGCCCGATGCTGGCCGTTACCGTGGTGTGCTGGCCGGGTGCCAGCTCGACCACCATCCGCTCGATCTGCAGGCACAGGTGGCTGGCCAGTGCCTGCGCGGCCTGTGCCTGGGTGTCGTGGCGGGCCACCAGGTAACCGGCACCGCCCCAGCGTGCCACCACGTCGTGGCGGTCGCAGGCGGCGCGCAGGCAGCTCGCCGCCGCGCGCAGGACGGTGTCGCCGGCGGCCTGGCCGTGCTGGTCATTGAGTGATTTGAAGTCGTCGATTTCCACCAGCAGCAGGGCCGTGCGGCGCGTGCTGGCAAAGGTGGGCATCTCGCTCTCCAGCAGCCGCTCGGCTTCGCGCCGGTTGGGTAGACCAGTCAGGCTGTCGGTGCTGATCAGGGTGGTCAGCTGCTGCCGCTGGCGGCGTAGACGGCCCACCATCACCAGGGCGACGGCCAGCACCAGGGCCAGCGCCACCACTGCGGCGTTGCGGATCACCCGCAACCGCTCCAGATCCTGCACGGCGTTGACCTGGGTCGGGTTGATGCTGCGTTCGGCGGTGGCCTGCAGCTGTGCCAGCTGCGCCAGTGCCTTGTCCTGGGCCCGGCGCTGGTCCAGCTGCCGCGCTTCGCGCGACAGCGCCACCGCTTTGCCACGCTCACCCAGCAGCAGATGGATGTCGCCCAGCAGCTCCAGCCCCTGGCGGACCTCTTCATCGAAATGGCCGCGCTTGGCCAGGGACAGCGCCTGCTCCGCCAGTGGCTTGGCGGCCCGTGCATCGTCCTGGTCCAGCTTCACCAGGGCCAGGCGCTGCAAAGTGACCACCTGACCCTGCGGGTCCTGCGCGGCCTGCCAGGCCAGCGCCCCGCGCAGGCCGGACTCGGCCGCATCGAGTTCTCCGCGCACCCGCGCGATCTCGGCGCGATGGCTGGCCATGCGCTGCATCATCAGGTCCTGCCCGCTCAGGCGCACCCCGACCGCTTCGGCGCGCTTGAAGGCCGCTGCGGCTTCGTCGTAGCGCTGCAGCAGCAGCAGGGCGTAGCCGTAGTTGTAGTAGACGACCAGATCGCCCGGTGACGGCGGCCGGCGCAGATGGTCGGTCAGCTCGGTGGCCTTGCGCAGGTAGGTCAGTGCGCCGGCCGCATCGCCCATGGCCTCACCGCGGATCATCGAGATCATCATCAGCGACGCAATCTGGCCCTGCACGTCGCGCTGCTGCACGGCCTCGTTCAGAAATTCGCCGACCAGGGTGAGCGCCTGCGCCTGCTGGCCCTGCCACAGCAGCAGGTGTGCGGCCAGCGACTGCGCGCGCATGCGGTCATCGGTGCTGGCGTCGTCGCGCTGTGCGGCCGCCAGCAGGCGTGCGGGCAGCTCGGCGGTCTGGTCCAGCTGGCCCTGCTGGCGCAGTGCGAAGCCGAGGCAGCCCACCGCGCTGATCTCCACCGAGGTCGGCAGGTCGGGCTGGGCCAGCAGTGTCTGCGCCAGCTTCAGCGAGGTCTGCGGCGCGCTGCTGAGGGTGGCCTGGCACTGCTCCACCTGCGCGGCCAAGGGCGTGCCTTCGCCCGCGCGCTGCGCGTGCACCGGTGCGGCGCTGAGCGCCAACAGACAGACCAGCGCGGGTGACACGCGCCGGATGAACGGCTTGATGAACATGAAAACTGCGACTTCCCCGGGTCGATGGCTACTATACCTGCGTTACCCCCAGCCGCCGGCCCTCCCGGCGGGGACTTGCTGAACCGCATGCCTGTACCGCCGCATCACGATCCCGCCGCGCCTGCCCCGACCGGGCTCGGCCGCCGCACCGACACCCTGCTGCGTGGGCTGTTGCTGCTGGTGGCGCTGTACCACGTGGTGTTCGCCGGCTGGCTGGCCTACCGCACCGGGCCTGGCCTGGACCGGATGGTGCCGGCCATGGCGGTGCTGCAGGTGCTGCTGTGTGCGCTGTGCCTGGTGGAACATCATGCCGGGCGCAGCGTGCGCGCGGCCACCACCTTCGTGCTGGCGCAACTGCCGCTGCTGATGCTGGCATATGGCTACTGGGGACTGGCGGCGCTGATGCGGCTGCAACTGGGCCAGATCGTGCCGATGCTGCTGGTGGCGGCCGTGCTGGGCCATCGCACCCTGAGCTGGGCGGCGGCAGCGCTGTGTGGCCTGCAGCTGCTGGGAGCCTGGGTGGATGCGTCCGGGGCGATGTTCCGCGGTGACCGCCTGCAGCTGGTGGGTACCGACCTCGGCGTGGGCCTGTTCGGCGTGCTGCTCACCGCCTGGCTGCTGCATCACAGCGTGACCGGGTTGCGTGAAAGTCTGCAGACGGCGCAGCAGCGCAGCCAGGAACTGGCGCGCAAGCGCGATGAGCTGCAGCTGGAGATCCAGGAGCGCGAGCGCGCCCGCGACCAGCTGGTGCACGCGATGAAGATGGAGAACGTGGGCCGCCTCGCCAGTGGCATCGCGCACGACTTCAACCACCTGCTGGGGCTGATCCAGATGTATGTGGCCAAGGCCGGGCGCAGCCAGGGCAAACCGCAGCAAGCCGCCTTGAACGGCGCGGACGCGGCGGTGCGCCGGGCCAGCGCGGTCAGCCGCCGGCTGATGGACTTCAGCCGCCTGGAGGCCGCACGACCGCAGCTGCTGGATGCGGCCGCAACGGTGAATGCACTGACGCCGCTGCTGGAGCAGATGTTCCCGCGCGGCGTGGATGTGCAGGTGGACACCGGCGGTGTGCAGCGCCTGATCCATTTCGACCCCGCGCAGCTGGAATCGATACTGCTCAGCCTCGCTGTCAACGCGCAGCAGGCCATGCCCGAAGGTGGCCGCTTCACCCTGGCGCTGCAACCGGCCGAGGGCGACCAGCTGCTGCTGCGGGTGGAAGACACCGGCGTGGGCATGAGCGACGAGGTGCGGGCGCGCTGCCTGGAGCCGTTCTTCACCACCAAGCCGATCGGGCAGGGCACCGGCCTGGGGCTGGCGGTAACCGTGCGCCTGATCAACGCGGCCGGCGGCTCGGTGCAGGTGCACAGCCAGGCGGGGCAGGGAACCCAGGTGCACCTGCGGTTGCCGTCGCGGTCGATCGGGCCGGCAGCGGCGTAACGCTGAGCCCGCGCAGGTCGTCCAGCAACTGGCTGCCGCTGACGTGCATGGGCGCGCGTTCCAGGTCCAGCTCAGGACGTGTGTCGCCCAGCGGATTGTGCGGGTACCAGCCTGGACCGGATTCGGGTGTGACGGGACGCAAGGGCGGCGGCGCGTCCAGCCACCAGGCCGCTACCTTGAAAGCGATCCCGTCCACCAGGCGACCGGACACCTTGAGGATGGTCGGTTCAAGGTACATCAGCCGCAGTTCGGTGGGCGCGCGTCTTCCCAGCGGTACCTGCTTCATGACCTCGTCGGCGATCAGCGTGGTGATCCGCTCGCGATCCGGGCGCGGGTAGGTCTGGGAGGGCTTCAACAAGCCCAGCTCGCGTCGCACCTCACGTTGAAGATGCTCATGCTCGTCCTCCCGCTGGTCCCGCTGCCGCGACACCCGCGTGCGGGTCAGGGTGACATTGCCGCCCACGTACAGGGTGGCGTTTTCGATGGTGCTGAGCTGACGCGCGGCCTGCCGCAGGCTGGGAGCGGGCTCGGGGTTGCCTTGCGGCACGGTGAGCGGAATCCACGTGGACGGGTCTGCAGCGGTGGCGGGATCCATGTCGTACGTCCTTCGGCGAGGGTGGCCCCACACGCTCGGCGAAGCATGGAACCCCCACAAGAGCCAGTTGCGACATAACCCACTACACTGGGGCCACGTCTGCTCCGGGAACACGGCCCTTGGTCTCAAGCTGGATTCTGCTGCTGGTCTCGGTGGCCTACGCCGCGCTGTTGTTCGGCGTGGCCTGGTGGGGTGACCGGCGGCCGATGTACCCGGACCGCCCGTGGCTGCGCCCGGTGGTCTACAGCCTGGCGCTGGCGGTGTACTGCTCGTCGTGGACCTTCTACGGTGCGGTCGGCACGGCGGTGCGCAACGGCATCGGCTACCTGCCGATCTACCTCGGCCCGCTGCTGATGCTGTTGTTCGGCTGGCGCATCATCGAGCGCCTGGCGCTGATCGCCCGCAGCCAGAACGTGGTCTCGATCGCAGACTTCATCTCCTCGCGCTTCGGCCGTTCGCGGCGGCTGGCGGCGTTGGTTGCCGGCATCGCGCTGATCGGCATCGTGCCGTACCTGGCACTGCAGTACAAAGCGGTGGCGATGAGCCTGGAGGTGCTGACCGGGCATCACGGTCCCACCGGCTATTTTGAAGACCCGGCGTTGTACGTGGCGCTGCTGATGGCGCTGTTCGCCACCTTGTTCGGCACCCGCCAGATCGATGCCACCGAGCATCACCACGGCATGATGCTGGCCATTGCCTTCGAGTCGATGATCAAGCTGATCGCGATGGTGGCGGTGGGACTGTTCGCCTTCCTCTGGCTCAATGACCGGGGCGAAGCGGTGGTGCGCGGCGCGCATACGCTGTTCACCGGCCTGCCACCGGTGGGCTTCATCTCGCAGACCCTGCTGGGTTTCCTGGCCATCATCTGCCTGCCGCGGCAGTTCCACGTGGCGGTGGTGGAATGCGCCGACGTGGGCGACGTGCGGCGCGCGCGCTGGATGTTCGGCGGCTACCTGATCATTATTTCCGCGATGGTGATCCCCATCGCCACCGCTGGCGTTTCACTGTTCGGCAGTGGCGGCACGGTCGCTGACGACAGCATGGTGCTGGCCCTGCCCTTGGCCGAAGGCCGTCGCCTGCTGGCGTTGGTGGCCTATGTGGGCGGTTTCTCGGCGGCCACCGGCATGGTCATCGTCACCTCCATCGCACTGGCCACCATGGTCAGCAACGACCTGGTGATGCCGGTGCTGCTGCGCCGCAGTGGCGACCACCGCGAAGCAGCGGAAGTGGCCTCGCGCGTGTTGTGGATCCGCCGCCTGGCCATTCTGATGCTGGCGTTCGCGGCCTACAGCTACTACCGCGGCAGCAGCAACGACAGCACGCTTGCGTCGTACGGGCTGATGGCTTTCGCCGCCGTGGCGCAGTTCGCCCCGGGACTGATTGGCGGGCTGTACTGGCGCGGGGCCAGCCGCCGCGGCGTGGAAGCCGGCATCGTGCTGGGCTTTGGCACCTGGATCTACACCCTGCTGCTGCCGGCACTGACCCATGCCGGCTGGACCGACCCGGCCTGGCTGACCGCCGGTCCCTTCGGCCTGACCTGGTTGCAGCCGCAGCGCCTGTTCGGCATGAGCGGGTGGGACCCGCTGACCCACGGCACGTTCTGGTCGTTGCTGATCAACGTCGCGGCGATGGTGCTGGGTTCGGTGCGCTGGCGCCCGGGTGTCGATGAACGCCTGCGCGCCGCGCCGTTCCTCGACCCCTATGCCGAACGCCCGTCGGTGGCCGGTGCCTGGCCCGGCCATGTGCACGTGGGCGACCTGCTGGCGCTGGCCTCGCGGGTGGTGGGCGAGCGCCACGCCCGGCGCGCCTTCTTCGAACAGGCGCAGTCGATGGACCGCGACCTGCAGGCGTCCGCGCCGGCCGACCGTGCTTGGGTGCAGTTCACCGAGCGCCTGCTGGCCGCGTCGATTGGCGCGGCGTCGGCGCGCCTGCTGCTGACCAGCCTGCTGCGCGGCTCGGGCATGGACCTGGGCGAAGTGGTGGCGGTGCTGGACGAAGCCGGCCAGGAGCTGCGCTTCAATCGCGAGATCCTCTCTACCACGCTGGAGAACATCAGCGCCGGGGTCAGCGTGGTTGACCCGGAAATGCGGCTCACGGCCTGGAACCGGCGCTACCAGCAGATGTTCGGTTACCCCGACGGCATGCTGTATGTGGGCCGGCCGGTGGCCGACCTGATCCGCTACAACGCCGAGCGTGGCGAGCTGGGCGAAGGCGACATCGAACTGCAGATCAACCGCCGCATCGGCTACATGCGGGCCGGCTCGCCGCACATCTTCGAGCGCACCCGCAGCGACGGCAAGGTCATCGAAATGCGCGGCCAGGCGCTGCCCGGCGGTGGCTATGTCACCAGCTACAACGACATCACCGACTACAAGCACGCCGAAAAGGCGCTGCTGGAAGCCAATGAAACGCTGGAACAACGCGTCGCCGAGCGCTCGCACGAAGCCGAAGTCGCCCAGCAGTCCAAGACCCGGTTCCTGGCCGCGATCAGCCACGACGTGCTGCAGCCGCTCAACGCCGCTCGACTGTTCGCCTCGGCACTGCGCGACAGCCACCACAACAACGACGAGCAGCGCCACCTGGCCGAGCGCGTGGACGCGTCATTGCGCGCGGCAGAGGAACTGCTGGACGGGCTGCTGGACGTGTCGCGCCTGGAAGCCGGTGGCCTGCATCCGGTGGTGGGCGAGTTCGATGTCAGCCTGCTGATGCGCGAACTGGCGGCGCAGTATTCGCCGGTCGCCGCCGGCCGTGGTCTGCGCCTGGACCTGTTCGCGCGCCCGGCCTGGGTGCGCAGCGACCGCCGCCTGCTGCGCCGTGTGCTGCAGAATTTCCTTGCCAATGCGCTGCGCTATACCCGTCAGGGCCGCATCGTGATGGCGGTCCGGCACCGCGGTGACAGCATCGAACTGCAGGTCTGGGATACGGGCCCGGGCATTCCCGAGCATCACATGCAGCAGATCTTCGACGAGTTCCACCGTTACCAGCAGCCCTTCGACTGGGGCGAGCAGGGCCTGGGGCTGGGCCTGTCGATCTGCCAGCGCATCTCGCGCCTGCTTGACCACCAGCTCAATGCCCGCAGCCGGGTCGGCAGTGGCAGCATGTTCTCGATCCTGCTGCCACGTGCACCTACGCCGCAGTTGCCAGCACCCGCGCCGGCTGCCGCGGAGCGCCCGCAGCGCACCGATTCGCTGGCAGGCATGCGCGTGTTGTGCGTCGACAACGACCAGGAAATTCTCGACGGTATGCGCGCGCTGCTCGGGCGCTGGCAGGTTGACGTGATTACCGCCAGCACCGTTGACCAGGCGCTGGACCAGGTACAGGCCGCGCCGGACGTGATGCTGGTGGACTATCACCTGCATGATCGTCTGGATGGCCTGGACGCCCTGGTGGCGTTGCGTGAGAAGGCCGGGCGCGACATTCCTGGTGCGTTGCTGACCGCCGACGGTCGCGATGAGCTCAAGCGCATGGCTCGTGAGCGCGGCTACCGGCTGTTGACCAAGCCGATCAAGCCCGCGTCGCTGCGTGCGTTCCTCACCGCGCACTCGCGCCTGGCCGGCTGATTCGGAGTCGTCTCAGTTCAATCTGGCAACACCCTGCCTATGCTCCGCGACCAGACCTCGTCGCTACGGAGCCTGCGTGCTTTCCATTCCCTATCGCGCCGTCCTCAACATGCCGCTGCAGTCAGACTGGGCACTGCCCACCACCGCCGTGCTGGGTGCGGCGGTCGGAGGCAGCATGGCAGCAGCGCTGCAAGGCGTGACCAACATGCTGCCCGGCACCACCTTCGGCAGCATGCTGGGGGTGGGCTGGACCAGCGTGTTGCAGGGGATGGACGAACAGGAAGTGCGTCTGCGGGCGCATCACGCACACGTTCGTGCGTTTGCTGACTACCCGGCCGTGCAGGCGCTGCTGCGCAGGGCGGGAACCAGTGTTGATGACGAGCTGGCAGTGCAGCGGTTGTCCAACAAGCTGGAGGCCGACTTCGCGCGGATGACAGAGCGTTTCAACGAGTACTGCGTGC
>JAEXNZ010000085.1 GCA_023439425.1 Pseudomonadota bacterium | reverse complement strand
GGATAAGGGGTGGGGGGTTAAGGGCGTGGGATGGTGGGGTGCGTTGCGGTTTTGGCATTTCGCGAAAGGCAGCCGGGCAAGCCCGGCTCTACGGGGTCATGACCGCGGCGTTATCCAAGGTCGTGGTGGTGGTGATGGCCCATGTGCTTCAACACGCCTTCTCCGCCCACGAAATGCCGCACTACTGGCGCATGTTCGCCCCGGTGCAGTTCGCGGATCCGCTCCTGATACACACGATCCTCAGCGGTCACCCGCTCATGCTGGCGCAGGTGCTCCACCCAGGAACTGGTCACGAAATATTCCAGGTGAATCCCCGGCGTGGCCACGTCCTCCGCCACACCCCACACCACCGCGCCGTCGCGCCGACGAATGCGGCCGAGCTCGCCGATCAGCCCATGGAACGCTTTACGATCCGCCGCCTCAATCCGGTACTCCACCGTCACCAGCACCGGCCCACGATCATGCGAAACCGGCTGCGCCAGCTCCGGCGCAGGCCAGGTGCCGGCCGGGCGCAGGTCCAGCGTTTCGGTGCCGGCAATGCGCACACGCCAGACCAGCAGCCCAGCCACCACCGCACCGATGGCGGCGATGGTCAGCGCCAGCGGAATGGAGCTGCGCTGTGCCACGCTGCCCCAACTCAGGCCGCCGGCAGCCATGCCCAACGAGAACACCATGATGTACAGCGACAGCGCGCGCGCCCGCACCCACGGTGGCACGGCGGTCTGCGCGGCGATCTGCAATGAGGAAAGAACGGTGATCCAGGCAAAGCCGTTCACCAGCATCGCCAACGGCAGCAGCACGGTGCTGCGCACCCAGGCCAGGCCCAACAGGCTCACCGCCAGCGCCAGCGTGGCCAGCAGCACCAGCAGGTCGCGGTCCAGCTTTGCGCGCAGGATCGGCAGCAGCAGCGCGCCGGCCACCGCACCCACGCCGATGCAGCCGAGCAGGAATCCGTACAGCCCTGCCCCACCCTGCAGCTCGCCACGCACCACCAGTGGCAGCAATGCGGTAGCGGCGCTGGCAAAGAAGAAGAACCCGGCGGACTTGATCAGCACCGCCTGCAAGCGACCGGCGCGCAAGGCGTAGCGCAGGCCAGCACGCAGACCGGCACCAAACCCTTCCGGCGGCAGCGCGGACGCTTCCGGTGCACGCTTCCAACCCCATAGCACCCACAGCATCAAGCTGAAACTCAGTGCATTGGCACCAAACGCCCACGCCGGGCCCAGCTGCGCCACGATCAAGCCGCCGATGGCCGGACCGAGCGAACGGGCGATGTTGATGCCGATGGAGTTCAGCGCCACCGCCGAGGCCAGCATCGGGCGCGGCACCAGCTCGGACACCACGGCGGCCTGTGCCGGCATCGCCATCGCCGCGCCACAGCCCATGGCAAAGGTCAGTACCACCAGCAACGGCGGCGTCAGCAGGCCCAAGCCGCTGAACACGGCGAGCGTGCCCGCCACCAGCAGCATCCAGCCTTGCGTGAGCAGCAGGTAGCGGCGGCGATCAACAATATCGGCCAACGTGCCGGCGGCCAGCGCCAGCAACACCACCGGCACCGTGGTGGCGGACTGCACCAGCGCCACCATCAGCGGTGAACCGGTACGCTCGGCCATCACCCAGGCAGCGGCGACGTCGTTGATCCAGGTGCCGACATTGCTGCCCAGAATGGCCAGCCACATCGCGCGGAACAGCTTCACCTTCAAGGGCGACCATGCGCCTTCCGCGGGAGCAGCCTCAGCTGCTGCGTGTTGTTTCTCTACCATTGCCATGCTCCTACTACCGAGGCAAACAGGGTGTTGCGACCGCCACTCTGGCGCAGCCCGGGGCCGGCCTCGAACCAGGCCAGCTGGCCCTGCCATTGCCAGTGCGGGCTGGCCTTCCAGCTGGTTTCCCACTTGAACTGCTGGCCGATGCGACGCGCGGTGCCGGCACTGCCGGGTATCGCACTAAGGGGTGTGGGGGTGGTGTAAATGGCGTCGTTGCGCCGGTGCTTCCAGGCCAGCTGCCAGCCGAACTCGGTGGTCAGGCCCGGGCGCGGGGTCAGGGTGAGAGTCGGTTGCACGTCCATCAGGTTGGCCGGTGCCAGCAGGCTGGCCTCGCTGAAGTACGCCGCCTTCGGGTACAGCGCATTGAAGGTCTGCAGACGGCCATCCCCGGGGCTCGAATCACCACTCGCGATATCGGCCTTGATCCCCAGCCGGGGCTGCAGGCGCACCTCCGGGAAGCGCAGCCCGATGTCGCTGGCCACGGTCCACGCACGGATATCCAGCGAACCCTGCGGGCGCGACAGCGTGCCGTCCTGCACCACCAGTTCCACGTTGGCGTCCCAACGCGGCTGGCGTGCGAACAGCCGGGTGCCCAGCGTGGTCCGCCGTTCGTCGCCGCTGGCACTGGCAAAGCGTGCACCGTCACGGCCGTAGCCGAGCAGGTACAGATCCACACCATTGCCGGCAGTTGCACCGCGCCGCGTGGCATACGAGCCCACCAGATACTGCCCTTCATCGCTGCGGTCATCGAACGCACCCGGGCGGTTGTCGACCGGGCGCAGCGCCAGCGCATCCACCTGCCAGCGCGCGTTCTGCCAGCGCCCGCGCACACCATCAAAGGCCAGCCGGATGTTGGGGCCATCGCGCACCGACAGAATGCGCGAGCTGCCATAGGGAATCTCCTGCCGTCCCACCTGCACGCCGATCGTTTCACCCTGCCAGCGCACAAAGCCCTGCTGCAGGTCCAGCGCGCCCTGGTCGGTACCGCCTGGACCACCGGCGCGTCCCTGCTCGCCATGCACACCCAGCTGAGCGTAGCCCTGCCATTGGCCGTGACTGACCTGCACCGAGCCCAGCGCGCGCAGCAGCCCGTAGCCGTCTTCCACTCCCCCCTGCACGCCGAAGCGCGTGGGGTCGTAGTACATCCCGCGCAGGCGCAGCGAGGCATCCCACTGCACGTGGGTGCCATTGGCAAGCATCGTGCACTGGCCGCCCGCCGCACCGGCGCAGTCCTGGGCGAACGCGGGGGCCGTCACTGCTGCCAGCGCCAGGCTTAGAACGCGAAGCACGAACAACCCAGCGCACCCCAGAAGGCATTCGGCTCCGAGGTGGGCACCGCATGCGCTGCTGCGTGGCTGTGCGTATGCGTGCGGCAACCACCTGCGCCGTGTGCATGCACGTGTGCGTGTGCAGCCACCAGCCCGGTCGCCGCCCCACCGACGTGATAACCGCCAAAACGGTTCACCGGCGACCAGTCCGGCATCGCCGGCGGCAGCACCGGAGCCAGCGGTCCGAACTCGCCGTCGCCATGCACCACCTGCCCGCCCAGCACGGTCAACACGCTGGTGATATCGGCAATGGCGGCATCGTCCACCGCGAAGTAATCGGACGACAGCACGCAGAAGTCGGCCAACTGCCCAACGCCCAGCGTGCCCTTGCGGCCTTCGTCACCGGAGAACCAGGCACTGCCCTGGGTCCACAGCCGCAGCGCTTCTTCGCGTTCCAGCAGATTCTCTTCGCCATACAGCGACAGACCACCGACGGTGCGTCCGGTCACCAGCCACGACAGCGCCACCCACGGGTTGTAGCTGGCTACGCGGGTGGCATCGGTACCGGCGCCCACCGGCACGCCGGCCTGCAGCATGCGCCGCACCGGTGGGGTGTGGCGGGCGGCGTCGGCCCCGTAGCGTTGCACGAAGGCCTCGCCCTGGTAGGCCATGCGGTGCTGGATCGCCAGCCCGCCGCCCAGCGCGCGGATGCGCTCGATATTGCGCGGGGTGATCGTCTCGGCGTGGTCGATGAACCAGTGCAGGCCGTCGAACGGCACCTCGCGGTTCACCTGCTCGTACACATCCAGAATGCGGGTGATGCTTTCGTCATAGGTGGCATGGATGCGGAACGGCCAGCGCTTCTCCACCAGCAACCGCACCACGTCGTGCAGCTCCGGCTCCAGGCCGGGCGGCAGTTCGGGACGCGGCTCGTTGAACAGTTCGAAGTCCGCCGCCGAGAACACCAGCATTTCGCCGGCACCGTTGTGGCGCAGCAGGTCGTCACCCTGGCGCGGCTGCAGCAGTTCGCTCCAGCGCTGGAAGTCCTGCACCTCGCCGCCCTTGTTCTGGGTGAACAGGTTGTAGGCAATGCGCACGCTGAGCTGGTTGTCGCGGTGCAGCTGCTCGATGACCTGGTAGTCCTCGGGGTAGTTCTGGAAGCCGCCGCCAGCGTCGATTACCGAGGTGATGCCGAGGCGGTTCAGCTCGCGCATGAAGTGGCGGGTGGAGTTGGCCTGGTACTCGATCGGCAGGCGCGGCCCCTTGGCCAGGGTGGCATACAGAATCAGCGCATTCGGCTTGGCCAGCAGCAGGCCGGTGGGGTTGCCGGCACTGTCGCGCACGATCTGCCCGCCCGGCGGGTCCGGCGTATTGCGGTCGTAGCCGCAGGCGCGCAGTGCCGCGCCGTTGAGCAGTGCGCGGTCGTACAGATGCAGCAGGAACACCGGCGTGTCCGGAGCCAGTGCATTGAGCTCGGCCAGGGTGGGCAGGCGCTTTTCGGTGAACTGCTCAGCGGTAAAGCCACCGACCACGCGCACCCACTGCGGCTCAGGCGTCACATCGACCTGCGCCTTGAGCATGGCCATCGCATCGGCCAGCGAGCGCAGCCCGTCCCAGCGCAGTTCCAGGTTGTAGTTCAGGCCACCGCGGATCAGGTGGGTGTGACTGTCATTCAAGCCGGGCACCAGGCGGCGGCCACCGGCGTCAATCACCCGTCCCGCCTCAAGGCCGGCGCGGGACAGCGCACCACGCACCTGCCCCTCCTCGCCGACGGCAAACACGCGGCCGTCGTGCACGGCCAATGCATCGGCCTGCGGCGTGGTGGGGTCAAGGGTGGTGATACGGGCATTGCGGATCAGCAAGGTGCTCACGGAATTCTCCGAATGTTGGGCGAACGCACGACCGGCCATGCCCAGGGCCAGTGCAGCACCGGCTCCCAGCAGCAGATCGCGACGGCTCGGCATGACGGGGTCATGGCTCATGTCAGGGCTCCCTCGCCAAACGCGTGAAGCGACCAGGCACCGGGCCCGGCCAAGGCAATCGCCAGCAGCGCCAGCGACCAGAACAGGGGGTATTCCATGCCGCCGTGCATCCAGAACCAGCCCTTGGGCCGGGCCAGCACAGCGGTGGACAACAGAAACAGCGCCGCCACAACGGCGGTAATGCGGGTCTGCCAGCCCAGCAGCACGGCCACGCCGCAGCTCACCTGCAGCAGTGCCAGCAGAAACGGCAGCGGGGCCACCGCAGGCAGCCCGTAACCGCGCAGCTCGTCAGCGAACCCGGACAACCCGGGTCCACCAAACCAGCCGAACAACTTGCCCAGCGCATGCGGCAGCAGGAAGCCGCCGGCGGCCACACGCAGCAGCAACAGCGCTGCGTCCAACCCGGCGGCCGTGCTCATGCTCAGTGCCCGCCTTCCTGCGCGCCGAACATGGTCTTGGCGTACTGGATGCCGATGCCGTAGCCGCCGGCGTGATCGCGGGCGATGCCGGTGGTCAGACCGTAGGTTTCGGCACGGCCCCAGTCGCGCTGAAGTTCCAGCAGGTACTGCACCGAAGTCACCGGCACCGCGCCGGCCTGCACCATGCGGGTCACCGCACGCTCGTGGGCTTCATTGGTGACATCGCCGCAGGCGTCGGTGATCACGTACACCTCGAAGCCCTGTTCCAGTGCCGACAGTGCCGGCCCGACGATGCACACGCTGGTCCACAACCCGCCCAGCACGATGCGCTTGCGACCGATGCGGTTCACTTCATCGATCACCGCCGCGTCTTCCCAGCAGTTCATGGTGGTGCGGTCGAAGGCTTTCTGGCCCGGGAAGATCTGGGTCAGTTCCGGGAACAGCGGGCCCGAGAACGAGGCCTCGGCCACCGTGGTCAGCAGCACCGGCACCTGGAAGCCGGCTGCACCCTTGCTGATCAGCGCCACGTTGTTGCGCAGCGTGGCGATATCGATCGAATGGGTGGCGAAGGCCATCTGCGACTGGTGGTCGATCAGGATCAGGGCGTGGTTGGTCGGCGACAGCAGGGCGCTGCCGGGAACGGCGGTGGCGGTGGTCATGGGAAGTCCTTGGAAGTGCGGCGAGGGAATCACGCGGCGGGCGCTACACCCGATGAACGCACCGCGTGATGCATGGCGGACATCGTCGCCTTGATGGGTGCGGCACCCTACCCTCGTTCGGCGGTGGAGCCGGCTACTCTTTCGGGGGAGTGCGCCCACGTCGACGCGTCGAACCCCATTGCCGGACGCGTCGCCCGAAGCGGCCGCCATCCAGTGAATACGCGCCGGGGCCCAGCAGCAGTAACGCCAGCGCCACGGCAATCCACGGCCAATGCATGGCGGGCCCGGCTCCCAGCAGCACGCCCGCCAGCACCGCCGCCATCGGGGTCAGCCAACCCAGCAGCAGCAAGCCGATCACCACCGCCAGCGCGGTGCTGCGCAGCGTCCACGGTGCATTCCACTGCAGCAGCAGCGGCACGCACAGGCCCACGCGCAACAGCACCAGGCCCACGCCCGGGGCACGGTCGGGGAACATCACGAAGAGTCGTTGCACCGCCGCGCTCCATTCGGGTGCGTTATCGATAGCGCACCACGGACGGCAGCGCCTGCCCCGAAAGGGTAGTCAGCGCCTGCCCCCTGACTGACACAATGGCGGCATGTCGCCCCGCGCTCCGTTCCGTCTGCTGATCTGGCTGGCCTGCCTGTGCCTGTGGCCAGCGCTGGCCGGTGCGCAGGGACTTAACGCCTTCCAGCACACCGCATGGGTGGTCGGCCAGGGCGCACCCGGTGATATCTGGGACATGGCCGAAACCCCGCAGAGCGGGCTGCTGCTGGCCACCGGCTCGGGGCTGTACCGCTTCGACGGCCGTCAGTTCACCCGCCAGGACGCACCGGACGGCGCGCGCTTCCCCTCCTCCAACATGACCACGCTGCGCCGCGATGACGACGGCACGTTGTGGATAGCGTATTACAACGCCGGCATCAGCCAGTGGACGCGCGACGGAACGCTGCGCCATTACCAGGCCGCCGAGGGTCTGCCGCCGGGCCTGGTGCCGAAGCTGGAACGCGATGCCAGCGGTCGCCTGTGGGCCGCCGCTGACGGCGGGCTGCGCTGGTTCGACGGCACACGCTGGCAGGTGCCCACCGCCGCCATGGGCATTGGCGATGTGCCCGCGCACTGGGCCGTGCGCGACCGACTCGGCACGCTGTGGTTGCTGGCCGCTGGCCAGCTGTGGCGCTTGCCCGCGCACGCCACCCGCTTCGAACCGCTGCCCCTGCCGGTATCACGATTGTCCGTGCTTGCCCTGCGTGCCGATGGACAGCTGTGGCTGGGTGACCGCCAGCACGGGGTGATGCCGGTGGCGGACCGGAATG
>JAEXNZ010000053.1 GCA_023439425.1 Pseudomonadota bacterium | reverse complement strand
TTTTGCCCGCAGCCTGTTGCCACGTGGCCCGATCCCGCTCCCGCCTTGACCGTACCCCGTTCCAGACCGACATCCTAGACCTGAGCCACGATGGCCGCGGCGTCGCCCGCCGTGAAGGGGAGGGTGGCAAGGTCACCTTCATCACCGGCGCGCTGCCTGGCGAAGTGGTCCGCGCCGAGCCGACCGCCCGCAATCGTCATTTCGACGAGGCGCGCACCGTGGAGGTGCTGCAGCCCTCAGTACAACGGGTTGAGCCGCGCTGCCCGCATTTCGGCGTGTGCGCCGGCTGCGTGCTGCAGCACCTGGAAGAGTCGCAGCAGATCGTGGCCAAGCAGCGGGTGCTGATGGACAACCTGACCCGCATCGGCCATGTCGCACCCGGCACGGTGCTGCCGCCGCTGGTCGGCGACAGCTGGGGCTACCGGCGCAAGGGGCGCTTCTCGGTGCGCCGGGTGGAGAAGAAGGACAAAACCCTGGTCGGGTTCCGCGAACAGGATCCGCGCTTCGTCGCCGACCTGAGCCAGTGCCTGACCGTCATCCCCGAAGTGGGTACCAAGGTGTCGGCGCTGTCAGCCTTCATCGAGACCCTGGACGGCAAGCGCGACATCCCGCAGATCGAATTCATCGCGGGCGACCAGGCGGTGATGCTGACCATCCGTCACATGCAGCCGCTCAGCGACAGCGATCGTACCGCCTGGATCGCGTTCGGCCAGGAACACGGGTTCGCCATTTCGCTGCAGCCGGGCGGGGTGGAGTCGGTGCACCCGCTGTGGCCGGCCGAAGTGCCGCTGTCGTTCAAGCTGGAACCGTGGAATGTCGAGCTGGCGTTCCGCCCGCTGGACTTCATCCAGGTCAACGCCAAGCTCAATGTGAAGATGATCCAGCTGGCGCTGGACCTGCTTGATGCAGGTCCGGACGAGCGCGTGCTGGACCTGTTCTGCGGACTGGGCAACTTCACGTTGCCGCTGGCGCGCACCGTGCGCGAGGTAGTCGGCGTGGAAGGCGAGGCGGGACTGGTGGCGCGGGCGAAGGAGAACGCCGAGCGCAATGGCATGCCCAACGCGCAGTTCTTCGCCGCCGACCTGACCCAGGACCAGCGCCAGGCCAGCTGGATGCGGCAGGGCTTCGACAAACTGCTGCTCGACCCGCCGCGTTCGGGCGCCATCGAAGTGCTGCAGCAGCTGCCGCTGAAGCAGTTCAAGCGCATCGTCTACGTCAGCTGCCACCCCGGCTCACTGGCCCGCGATGCCGGTTACCTGGTCAACGAGCAGGGCTTCACCCTGGTCAGCGCCGGGGCCATGGACATGTTCCCGCACACGGCGCATGTTGAAAGCATCGCCGTCTTCGAGCGCCGCTGATGCCCCTGGAAATCGAACGCAAGTATCGGGTGACCTCCGACGCCTGGCGCGACCAGGCGCACGAGGTGATCCCCATGGCCCAGGGCTATCTCAACGACACCGCCTCGCTCGACAGTGGGGCACAGAAGGCATCGGTCCGGGTCCGCATCCAGGGCGAACAGGCGTTCCTCAACCTCAAGTCGCGCGAGATCGGTCACACGCGGCAGGAGTTCGACTACCCGATTCCGGTCGACGAGGCGCGCGCGCTGCTGGCGCTGTGCGTGGGCGGGCTGATCGACAAGCGCCGCCATCTGGTTCGCCATGGCGGCCTGCTGTGGGAAGTGGACGAGTTCCTGGGCGACAACGCTGGACTGGTGGTGGCCGAGGTCGAGCTGGAGCAGGCCGACCAGGCCATCAACCTGCCTGAATGGGTGGGCGAAGAGGTCACCGACCAGGTCAGGTATTACAACCTGGCGCTGGCCGCCCGTCCGTACAGCCAGTGGTCTGACGCGGAAAAGTGAGTTCAGACACCGCTTGGGCAGGCCAACGGCCAGCTCAGGCGGTGCTGATTCCCCCACATTCCCGCCCTGACGCCGCTTCTGCGACAATTGGCGCAGTGCGCCATCAAGGTGCCCCGTTTCGGAGAACCATCCATGCTCGTGATCGGCGTTGCCGGGACCGAACTTACCGCCCAGGAACGCGATTGGCTGCAGCACGACGCCGTGGCTGGCGTCATTCTGTTCAAGCGCAACTTCGCCTCGCGCCAGCAGGTGGCTGAACTGTCGGCCGCCCTGCGCGCCGCCGCGCCGCGTCCGCTGTTGATCTGCGTGGACCAGGAAGGGGGGCGCGTGCAGCGCTTCCGCGAAGGCTATTCGGCGCTGCCGCCCCTGCAGGGATTCGATGCGCTGTACGCGCAGGACCCGGAGGCTGCGCTCGCCTTGGCCGAGCAGCATGCCTGGCTGATGGCCAGCGAAGTACGCGCCAGCGGTGTCGACCTGAGCTTTGCCCCCGTGGTCGACCTCGGCCGCGGCAACCGCGCCATCGGCGATCGCGCCTTCAGCGCCGACCCTCAGGTGGTTGCCGCCTTTACCCGCGCCTACGTGCGCGGCATGCACAGCGTCGGCATGGCGGCCACTCTCAAGCATTTCCCGGGCCACGGCACCGTGCTCGAAGACACCCACGTCGACAACGCCAGTGATCCGCGTCCGCTGGATGACCTGCGTGCGCTGGACCTGATCCCGTTTGCCGCCGGCATCGAAGCCGGCGCAGACGCGGTGATGATGGCGCACGTGGTCTACCCACAGGTGGCCCCCGAACCGGCCGGCTACTCACCGCGCTGGATCCAGCAGATCCTGCGCGAGCAGATGGGCTTCCGTGGCGTGGTTTTTTCCGACGACATCGGCATGGCCGCGTCATTCTCGGCCGGTGGCGTTACCGCCCGCGTGCATGCGCACCTGGATGCCGGCTGCGATGTGGTGCTGGTCTGCCATCCCGAACTGGTCGACGACGCCCTGCAGGCCGTGCAGGGCCGTACCCTCAATACCGCTGCACTGCTCGGCCTGATCGGTCGCGGCGGCCTTGGCTGGGACGGCCTGCTGGCCGATGTCCGCCATGGCAGCACCCAATCCCGTTTGCTTGAATCCCTTGGAAGAAACGTCTGATGCCCAACCTCACCATTTCCCAGGCGCTGGCCCAGGCCGACCTGCTGGTTGACCGCCCCACCATCGACAAGGCCATCGGCACCATCGCCGATGCCATTGCGGCCGACTACAAGGGCGAGGTGCCGCTGTTCCTGTCGATCATGCACGGTGCGCTGCCGTTCGCCGGCCAGCTGGCGCTGGAGCTGGGCGCGCGCGGACAGGACGTGCAGTTCGATTACCTGCATGCCACCCGCTATCGCGGTGAAACCACCGGCGGTGAGCTGGTCTGGAAGCACAAGCCGGCCACCTCGCTGTTCGGCCGCCGCGTGCTGCTGGTC
>JAEXNZ010000572.1 GCA_023439425.1 Pseudomonadota bacterium | reverse complement strand
GCCGTTGGCCGGCCTTCGGGAATGCCTGAGCCGGCCAACGGCCGGCGCTACCGGTCACTGCAGATGGAACCTCATCGGCTCTGTCCCCATCGCCGGATCGGTCGTCCCCGCCCGACCGTCTTCCATTCGTCCCGCCAGCCGCTGCGACGCACCCGTCTGCACGATCTCCACGTCATACCAGCCGGACGTCGGCACCGCCGGCCAGCGGACCTCCGCGTTGCCTCCGGCAGGCAGGTCCACCCGTCGCGTCGGCATATGTGCCGCGTAGGCCATCGCCCGCACCTGCACACTCACCGCACCGCGTGCCGGGTTGCTCACGCGCAGGCACAGTTCGTCCCCGCTCCGGATCAACGCCACCTGGACCGGTTCCGCGTTGGCTTCACCCCGGAAATGCCGGTGGAAGCCGTTCGGGCCCAGCAGCCACAGGTCATAGCCCTGTTCCGCATCCACCTGCCACGTATCCTTCAACACCGTGCCCGGCACCACGGTGTAGCGACGTGGAATCGCCTCCAGGTCCAGCCGGTCATACACATGCAGCACCGCAGCGGCCCCTTCGCAGCGCATGTCGAGCCGCACCGCATTGCCTTCACGATCCATACCCACCTGCGGCCGATACGGCAATGCGCGCGCCGGACGCACGCCTGGCTCCTGTGTGGCCGCCTCCAGACCCGCCGGCAATTCCGGAACGGTACGCCCGGGCAGTGCAGCGGCGCGCGCGGCGGTTTCAGCCATGGCCGGCAACGCGCCCACGAACGGACGCTCGTCGGTGCGTGAGAAATCGAATGCCGAGGCGAGATCGCCACACACCGCACGCCGCCACGGCGAGAGCTGAGGTGCTGCCACCCCGAAGCGACGCTCGATCAGGCGGATGACCGAAGTGTGGTCGTACACCTGCGAGTCCACCCAGCCACCGCGGCTCCACGGCGAGATCACGTACAACGGCACGCGTGGTCCCAACCCATAGGGCCGCCCACGCAGATCCAGCGGATCGGCCTTCTCGTTGCCCGGCGAGGCATGCTGGTGGTATTCACCGTCGGTGGAAACGGACGCGGCACCGGCCCATCCGCCCGATCGCGTGGCGTCCTTCGACGGCGGGGCCGGCGGCGGCATATGGTCGAAGAAGCCATCATTCTCATCGAACATCAGCAGCAGCGCGGTGCGGCTCCAGACCTCCGGGCTCGCGGTCAACGCATCGAGCAGGCGCGCGGTATACGCCGCACCCTGCGCCGGGCTGGACGGCCCGGGATGCTCGCTGCCAGCGGCATCGGCAATGATGAAGCTGACCTGCGGCAGACGATTGCCCAGCACGTCCTCACGCAGCTGCGCCAACCCGCGCGTGCTGACCCCGCGCTCGCGCAGTTGCGCATCGTGACCGGGCGCGCCGCGCCAGGCCTGGCGGAAGGTCTCGAACCCCGCCAGCGGGTTGTCGGTGAAGTTGTCGGCCATGTCCTGGTAGATGCGCCAGTCCACGCCGGCCTGCTGCAGCTGTTCCACATAGGTGGCCCAGGTGTAGCTGTGGGGGTTGCCGCCCAGTTCCGGGAAATTGTCGTGCGAGTTGGCCACCGCCGGGCCACCATGGCGCGCGTGCGGGTCGTTGTGCCCGGTCCAGAGGAACAGACGATTGGGGTTGGTACCCGCCTGCATCGCGCAGTGGTAAGCGTCGCAGACGGTGAACGCCTCGGCCAGCGCGAACTGGAACGGCAGGTCGGCGCGGCGGTAGTAGGCCATCGCATGGTCCTGCTTTGCCACCGGCCAGTGCGCCATGCGCCCATGATCCCAGGCGCGCTGTGCATCAGGCCAGGTATGCGGCGTGCCTTCCACGCGCATGACCCCGAACTGCGCGGCCGTGTCCAGCGGGAACGGTGCGATACCGCGCGTACCGGCCGCGTTGGGCTGCAACCACAGGGTACGCGCTGGCTGTCCCGCTGCCAGAGGCGCGGCGGGCGCGACAAATCGGTCGCCGAAGCCGCGTACGCCAGGCAGCGTGCCGAAGTAGTGATCGAACGAGCGGTTCTCCTGCATGAACACCACGATATGCTGCAGGTCCTGCAGGCTGCGGGTGCGCGTGTCCGGCGCGATGGCCGCGGCCCGCGCGATGCTGGGCATCAGCGCGGCGATGCCGGCGCTGATGCCCCCCTGCAGCAGTCGACGACGACCGAGATCGGTCACAGGTCAACCCGGACCGAGAAGCCGACGGTGCGCGGCGCGCCGATGAAGGCCGAATTGCTGCCATCCACACCGGCGAGGTACTTGCGGTCGGTCAGGTTGTTGACGACGATGCTCGCGCCCACGCCCTTCAGCTTCGGCGACAGGCTCTGCAGGTCGAAGCCGATGTTGGCGTTGAACACCGTGGCCGATGACAGCTTCGCGCTGTTGGACGCGTTGAGATAGCGCTCGCCCAGGTAGCGGCCGGACAGACCGAAGTTCCAGTTCTCGCCCTGCCAGTCGGCCGACATCACCAGCATGTGGCGCGGCTGGCCGATCACCTGTGCGCCATCCACGATGCCCAGTGCGGCGTCGCGGTCGGCATTGCCGCTGCCCAGATACTTCGAGCGGTTGTACGTATAGGCCCCGTTGATGCGCCAGCCATTGTCCCAGCCGTAGCCGAGTGCGGCTTCCACGCCGTTGCTCTCCACCCCGCCGAAGTTTTCGTACACGCCATCGGTTTCATCCAGATAGTCGATGCCATCCGCCAGACGCGCCGGCAGATAGACGATGCGGTTGTCAAACTTGATGTTGTACAGGGTGATCGCGCCGGTCAATGGCCAGCGGCTGATACGCAGGCCGAGCTCGATGTTGTCGGCGGTCTCCGGTTCCACCCGGGCGAAGCGCTGCGGATCGGTCTCGCCCAGCACGCCCGAGGGAATCGCGGCGAAGTTCTGCGAGAAGCCAGCGAACATTTCCAGGCCCTGCACCGGCAGCGTCCAGGTGCCGCCTGCGGAAATCAGCGGATCAGACTTCGAATCCGAGCGCACGTTCTCGGCCGCGCCGATGGTGCGGTGGCGGGTCTGGTCGACGAAGAACTGCTTCACGCCGACGCGGGCACTGAACGCACCGAAGCGGGCCACGTCTTCCACGTAGTACATCTGCTCGTCGGTGCTGTAGTCGTCCTCGAACTGCACCCAGTAGGGCTGCTGGTCGAAGCCGATGTCGGTGCCGACGTTGAGCAGGCGATGCCAGTCGCGGCGCGCGGTGCGGTCGAACTTCTCCAGCCACAGGCCGGCGCGGACGGTGTTGTTCACCGCACCCAGTTCCTGCGTCCACTCGACGTCGGCAGTGACGCCGGCGCGGTCGTTGTCGTAGTGGGTGTGGCGATAGGACTGCACGCCCTGCACGTTGGCGGCATAACAGTTGGGGTCATACTCGGCGCTGAAGCCCGCGCGCGGCGTGCAGCCCGCGATCATCTGCGCGGCGCTGCCGTCCGGATTGACGAAGTAGAACTGGCCCAGCGCGCTGCCACCGTAGGTGGTGCTGCCGCCCAGGTATTCCGACTCCGGCGCACCGGCACCGTCATCGCGTGCCTGCACCAGGTACGGCGGCAGCCAGTCGCCCCGTCCTTCCATTTTGTGCATATAGCCGCTCAGGGTGGCCTTGAAGCCGTTGCCACTGTCGAACGCACCGCGCAGGTAGGCGAAGGTGTTCTCACGCAGCGCGCGCGAGCCGGAGCGGTAGTTCTGGTCCAGGTTCGGAATGCCGGTGAGCGTGCCGGTCAGTCCATCGCGGCTGGGGTTGGTGGCGAACGCGGCCGGGGTGACACTGGTGTACTCCGGCTCATCGGCGTCGTTGTACGAGGCATAGCCGCTCAGGGTCCAGCGGTCGAGCTCGGTGATGAACTTCGCGGCCACGTGGTCGTTGCTGGTCTTGCCGCTGCCGTCGATCCAGTCGCTGACCCGCGCCGACGAGGCACTGACCCAGGCCCGGGTATGTCCGCCGAGCACGCCGGTGTCGTAGCGCA
>JAEXNZ010000563.1 GCA_023439425.1 Pseudomonadota bacterium | reverse complement strand
CCGACCCGGCCGTGCAGACCACCGCCCCGGTCGTGGTTGCCACCGAAATCGTCCAGGAAGCCGCCCCGCCGCTGGCCACGCCGGAGGTCACCGACGAGGTCGCTCCGGCCGCACCAGGCAAGACCGGCTGGCGTGACCGCCTGCGCAACAGCGTGTTCGCCCGCAGCGTGGGCAGCCTGTTCTCGCGCAATCCCAAGCTCGACGACGACCTGCTGGATGAAATCGAGACCGCGCTGATCACCGCCGACGTTGGCGTCACCGCCACCACCGCGCTGGTGGAAGGCCTGCGCAAGCGCATGAAGGCGCGTGAGTTCGCCGACGCGCGCGCCCTGCAGGCCGCCCTGCGTGCCGAACTGATCGCCATCCTGCAGCCGGTGTCGCAGCCGCTGGTGATCGACCGCAACGCCAAGCCGTTCGTGGTGCTGACCGTCGGCGTCAACGGGGTCGGCAAGACCACCACCATCGGCAAGCTGGCCAAGCGCTTCAAGGACGAGGGCCACAGCCTGATGCTGGCCGCGGGCGATACCTTCCGCGCGGCCGCCGTGGCCCAGCTGCAGGCCTGGGGCGAACGCAACGGCGTGGCCGTGGTCGCCCAGGGCCAGAACGCTGACGCCGCGTCGGTGGCGTTCGACGCACTGCAGGCCGGCAAGGCGCGTGGCACCAGCGTGCTGATCGCCGATACCGCCGGCCGCCTGCATACCCAGGGCGGGCTGATGAACGAACTGGGCAAGATCCGCCGCGTGCTGGGCAAGATCGACCCGGCCGCCCCGCATGAAGTGCTGATGGTGATCGACGGCACCACCGGCCAGAACGCGCTGTCGCAGCTGCGCCAGTTCCATGCCGTGGTCACCGTGACCGGGCTGGTGGTGACCAAGCTCGACGGCACCGCCAAGGGCGGCGTTGTGTTCGCGCTGGCGCGTGAGTTCGGGATTCCGATCCGGTTTGCCGGCATTGGCGAGCGCCCGGAGGATCTGCGCGTGTTTGACCCGGAAGCGTTTGTGGATGCGTTGTTGCCCGAAGCGTTGAGTGGTTGATGCGCGCGGTCAGCCACGCAGGGCGTGGCTCTACGGTGGGCGATGTCTTCGTTGGGCGGTTGCTGCCCTGGTTTGACGACCATGGGCGGCATGACCTGCCCTGGCAGCATCCGCGCACGCCTTACCGGGTGTGGCTGTCGGAGATCATGCTGCAGCAGACACAGGTGGCCACGGTCATTCCGTACTTCCTGCGCTTCCTCGAGCACTTTCCCACCCTGCCCGACCTGGCCGCCGCCAGCAATGACGCGGTGATGGCGCAGTGGGCCGGGCTGGGCTACTACGCGCGTGCTCGCAATCTGCATACCGCCGCGCAGCGATGTGTGGAACTGCATGGCGGTGACCTGCCGCACGATTTCGATGCGCTGCTGGCGCTGCCCGGCATCGGCCGCAGCACCGCCGGCGCGATTCTCAGCCAAGCCTGGAATGACCGTTTCGCGATCCTCGATGGCAACGTGAAGCGGGTGATGAGCCGCTTCCATGGCATTGAAGGATTCCCCGGCCTGCCGGCCGTGGAGAAAGTGCTGTGGGCGCTGGCCAACGAACATGTCGCCCATGTTCCCAATGGCCGGCTGGCCGACTACACCCAGGCGCAGATGGACCTGGGTGCAACGGTCTGCACCCGCGCCAAGCCGGCCTGCGTGATCTGCCCGCTCACCGACGACTGCGTGGCACGCCGCGACGGACGGGTGGAACAGCTGCCGACGCCGAAGCCGGGCAAGACCCTGCCCGAACGCGAGGCCACCGCCCTGCTGCTGCGCGACGCGCGCGGCCACATCCTGCTTGGCAAGCGGCCGGATACCGGCATCTGGGCGCAGTTATGGACGCTGCCGCAGGCTGACGACGGCCCTGCGCTGCAGGACTGGTTTGACGCCCATGTGGAGGGCGCGCTGGAACTGGCCGAGCCGCTGCCGGTGCTGCAACACACCTTCAGCCACTACCGGCTGCACCTGCAGGTGCTGCAGCTGGGTCCGGTCGCCCTGCGCGACGGGCTGGGCGACAATGAGCGCCTGCGCTGGGTCGCCCCCGCCGCGCTGGGTTCACTGGGCCTGCCGGCCCCGATCCGCAAACTTCTGCTTTCTCTTGAGTAATGCCATGTCCCGCACCGTTTTCTGCCAGAAAGAGCAACGCGACACCGAAGGCCTGGACTTCGTGCCCTACCCGGGCGAACTGGGCCAGCGCATCTTCAACGGCATCGGCAAAAGCGCCTGGGCCGCGTGGCTGGCGCATCAGACCATGTTGATCAATGAGAACCGGCTGTCGCCGCGCAATCCGGAGCATCGCGCGTTCCTGGAGAAGGAACTGGAGAAGTTCCTGTTTGGCGAAGGTGCGGAGAAGCCGGCGGGATTTACCCCCGAAGGTTTATCGGCGTGACGACCAACGGTCGGCAACCAGCACCTTCGGTACCGGTTGCCCGCGCATTCCACCTTAACCCCGCGCCGTTGGCGCGCCCCCTTCAACAAGAAGGGGGCTCCCCACCAGACGCAGACCGGTAGCGCACGACCGTTGGTCGTGCGCGCGTTGGTCG
>JAEXNZ010000550.1 GCA_023439425.1 Pseudomonadota bacterium | reverse complement strand
GGACGAAGCCACGGCGGATGCTCTGATAGCGCTGGCGCAGCTGTCTCCTACGCAACGCGCAAAGGCGGTTGCGGCCCTCCTCAAGGTCGCGGCGGCGGGCGCCGGGGCGGATTGACCGGTTCCGGCGTCTGGTTCTTCTCCCAGGTGGGTTTAGCCTGGGCCATCTCTTGCGTCGGTGTGGAAGCGGGCGCTGGTTTTGCCGGCGGGAACTCCTTCGGGAACTGCACCAGGAACTCCGCTGTAGCCAGCTCGAACGCCACTACCGCCTGATTTCGGGACTCCCGCGTTTTGTCTCGCAGCTTGCGGGCCTTCTGCTCCAGCAACTTCGCCTGTTGCCCCTGCTCTTTTGCAAGCTTGGCCGCTTGGTCCGCGGCTGAGGGACGCCCGAACGCACGGCGGGTTCGGGAGAGCAAATCTTGATGCACCGGTGCCATGTTCGCCGCACCCACCGCCGAACGTCGGGTGAGCCTGGCCTGCTGGCGGTCTTTGGTCGCTTGCACGTGGGCGGCGCGACACTCACCCAGGTCGGTATGGCGTTGGATGAGCGTGCGGGACACAGACCGCTGCTGAGGCGATGCATCGGCGGATTGGATTGCTTTGCGCGCGAGTTTGAACATCTGCTCAATCATTTCTTCTAGGTTTTTAGCTGTTTGTTCTACTGCCATGGTTTCCCCCTGCCTGCTCTGTGAGTGTTTACGGGATGCGCGCTCAATCGCCGCCGCCCCCTTGACCTGATGACCAGCCGCGCCAGCGGCCGGCCGGGGCATGGATGACCCGGCTTTGTGCGCAGCGGGACGCTGTGCACGCGCCTGGACGGCGGCCCCGGTTTGGGCTCCTACGGCCGGGATTCGAAGCTGGAGCACCGAAGGACTGGGGCTGTAACGTCTCTGTTCATCGCGCCGCAATACACGACTAAATCCGCCGGCTTCGCTGGTTCGTTGTCCTCTCGCGGCCAGGCAAGGGTTAGCACCGTGGAGTGGTTGCAGCGCAGGCAGGCGCTCGCCTCCAAGGCCTGGGTTCCGGACTCGACAAGCATCGAGGCTATTACGCGTGAGAGCGGGGGCGCGGGGAGGGCGGCGGCGGCCGGGCTGGCGGCTAGGGCTGATGGGGTCATGGCGTGGGGCCTGGGTGGGGGATGGCTGGGCAGCAGCTCGCAAAAGCGCTGCGGATTCTTTGCGGCGTTCAAGGAGCGCCTGGGCATGTAAGGCCTGCTCGTCAACGTGAGCCAACCGGCCCTCCGCAGCAGCCAAGGCCTTAAGTGCTTCGAAGCGCTCGGCGTGGGCAGTTGCTCGGCTCGTCGACGCACCGCGCACGCGGTCGTTCCGCTTAGCCCGTGGCAAACGCTTGCCCCGGCGGCGGGCTTGGGTAACGGCTTTGCCTTCGTGTTTGGTCGCCGGGCGGTCCAGCTCGGCTGCCTTGGCGAAGTCATCCTTCTGGACAGCGTCCGCCTGTTGGCTCAACAGTGAACGATGGTCTACGCGCTCCGCGACGCCCTCGGCGGCCAGTATGGTGTTGACTGACTTGGCCCAGTGCTCCCGCTCTCTGTCGGCCAAGGTGGGTTGCTTGGCCCGCTTGCAGGCAATCGGGTCTAGGGCCACGGCCTTTTTCCCCAGGCTGCCATCTGGGTTAACGGTGCACGCGCTGAGCAGAATGTGCGCGTGGTGATTGCGCTCGTCCCCGCCCCTGCTCGGTTCGTGTATGGCCACGTCGGCGGCCACGCCGTAGCGCTCGGCCAAATGGCGCGCAAAGCCATGCGCCAGTTCTTGCCGCTTTTCGGCGGAAAGTTCGGCGGGAAGCGCAATCTCTACTTCTCGGCACGTGATGGCGTCACCGCGCTTGTGGTGGGCCTCGACCCGGTTCCAGAACTCCGCCCGGTCGGCTGTCTGTTCGCCAGGCAGGCAAAGCGCCGAAAACGCGACGCCTTGACGTCGGGTGTAGTCGTGGACCGTCCCGGTCAACGCATCTTCAATCCGCACCCCTGCGCGATACGCAGCGCCAGCGGTGGACGAGTGTCCCCCCGAGCGCGAGTAAGCCTTAGCAGTGAGGTGGTAAATCGCCAATCCAGTCTCCGAGCGCAGCCCCCTGGGGGGCGAGCAATGGGGGGCTGGCGTGCGCAGCGCGCCGGGGTGTCGGGGGCGTAGCCCCTGACCGCACGTAATCCCGAAGGGATTACTCTAAGTGCGCTCTTGTTGTTTTCTTTGGGCGCTGCGCACCCTTCGAAAACCGCATGAGAACCCGGGTCGCTCGCTTCGCTCGCTTGCCCTTGATTTCAGGTTCCCATGCACATTGAAACTGTCAACTTTTTAGCCAAGAGCAAAGGCGGCGCTCGCTGCTCGCTCGCGCCAGTTGAGGGCGGTGCCCCCACTTGCCTTCGGCCCATTTTGTGATTGCATGGTCTATCGGGTCTGATTGAAGGCGTGCTGTGACGAATGTTGAGCAACACAAGTTGAAGTTAGGAAAGATTCTGGAAACCGCAGCGAGGGAGCAAGCCAAGTTGCTGGTTGCTGAGAAGCAGGAGAAGGAACGTAAAGCGCGACAGGCGACGAAGGAGAGAGCAAAGGAGCGCGCCGCCTTGTTCCGCTCAAAAGATGCCCACCGAAAAATCGTTTTGGGCGGCTTGGTCATCGCAGCAGAAGCCGACGACTGGGACCCAGCCGAGATTGTCGGTGCGCTCCTCGTCATGGCGAGCCAGTTGAACGGTGAGCCGCAGAGGCGCGCAGCGCTACGGGAGCGGGGCATCAAACACCTGGAAGAGCGGGCGGCCGCCCGAGAGGCCAACCGGACATGAGCACGTATGCCGAAGCCAATCCGCTCCACGAGGCGGCTGCTAATGGGCACGCCGCCCAAACCACCGCACTGCTGGCACGCGGGCTCGACCCGAACGTTAGCGGTGTCGGGTGCTTAGGGAACACGCCGCTTCACGCTGTTGTAAACGCGTTCGGTCACACCGAAACCGGGGCGCTCATGCAGACCGCAACCCTGCTCTTGGACGCTGGCGCAAATCCACAGGTGCCGAACGGGGAGGGCGTTTCTGCTACGGACTACGCCACTGCATACGCCCCGCTCCTGGGGCAGCTGTTCCGCGCCCACGTTCGTTCGCGCGCCCTTGGCGCCGGGCTGCCATCCATCGCCGACTGGCGCGCGGCCCGCTCGGGGCAGAAGCGCCAGGCTGCACCCGCACCCGCGCCTCGTCGCCCCCGGTTCTAGAGAGTCCCCTATGTCTAACCGTCGTCCTGAACCCCGCCTCGTCGCCCGCGACCCGTCGCGCGGCTTCACATTGCTCGAAGTGCTTTTAGGCCTGGGCGTATCGTCGGCAATAGCCACCGCCGCTTGGGTAGTGTTTGGCCCCACCAGCGTGGCCGCAGACGTGAAGGCAACCCAGCTTGATTTTGGCGAAACTGCCACTGCCATTGAGCGCAGCTTAGGAATCGTGGGCGGTTACTCTGGGTTGAGCTCTTCCCTCGTGCAATCCGACGGGCTTGCAGCAAAGCGCCTAAGTCAGAACGGGGGCCTGCGCAACGCGTGGGGTGGCTCCGTGTCGTTCATGCCTCACACGGTCACACGTGGAAACGATTCGTTCTTAGTCGAAACCCGTGAGGTGCCCCAAGACGCTTGCGCGAGGCTCGTTGCGGCAATGGCTGGCGACTCCGGGGTGTGGGATGTGCGGGTCAGCGGCGAAAGCGTCTATGTGAACAACAAATACGACCCGGCAACCGCCGCAGCCGCGTGCGAGCGGGATGGCGGCGACCGGTTGGGGTTCGTGTATTTCTCTGGGGTGGCGAGTGGGTCAGCGGTGGCCACGCTGCCGCCAAGTCTTCCGACCGCGCCCGCGTCCCTCGACCCGGCCAATCCCACCACGCCCACCGGGCCAGTTTCCGGTGCGCCCAGCGTTGGAGACGCCAGCCCGGGAACCCCGGTTACCGTGGCCCCAGGTGCACCCGCGCCCTTGCCACCGGTTGTTCCTGGAGCACCGGCTCCCGCTCCGGTTGTGCCTGGTCCTGGCGTTGGGATTCCGCCCACGCTTCCCAGCAATCCTCCTGCGCTGACTCGATGCACGCAACCAGGCCCGGACCATCAGGACGTGGCGGCGTGCCCTGCCGGCACATGGGGAATGGTCCAGCAAACGCGCACGTGGACGTGTGCCGAAGCTTGGGCCTCTGCTGAGCCTGGCCCCTGGGCGAACTCAGGAAGCACTTGCGTGGCGTGCCTTGGCGCTGAAACCGAAACCTCTACCCAATGGGTCGGCGCGTCCCAGGCCTGCCCAACGGGCCAAGCTGGTGCCCACACCTGGGAAGCCGAGCAAGTGGCGACGCGCCAGCGTTCCTATAACTGCCCCGCCGGCACCACGGCCGCACCTGGCCCGACGTTTGGCGGCTGGTCTGCTTGGACCTTTACCGGCAACCGCCGGGGTGAGGCAAACACGTGCGCTACGCAAGGCTTGGTGGTGACTTCTGGCTTTGTAAACCTGTCAGTGGCCAATGCTTACGGGAGTGTTGGCCGGTTGACCTTGGCCGAATCCACGAACTGGACGTATCTCGCCGGGCAAAGCTCTGATTGGTCCAGTTCCTGGGGCCCAGTGCGCGGCGACGGTCGCCTTGAAATCAGTTACAACGGGGTCACGGCCACTGTCGCGGGCGGGGGTAGCAGCAGCAACACGGCGCGTCCTGGCAGCCCAACATCATTCACCGCCAGCAATCAGACGGTGAGCTTCAACGGCAAGCGCGTGGAGTTTGAGTTCAGAGGTAGCGCGTCTACAGACAGCGGCTCCGTGATACGCGGCAACGTTGCGTTTTATTACCGCGTCCTGCCTTGAGTTGGGCATAAGAAAGCCCCGCAAATGCGGGGCTTTTTTGTTGCGTTGCCGCTGGCGTTAGTTCGACTGTGCCAGCAGGCTGGGGGGCACGTCGAAGCGGCCCAAGTTTCGTTCGGTGCCCTTGCCTTCCTGATAAAGCACTTGGCCTTCTGCGACCAAATACCCCGGCCCTGCTGCGTAGTCGCCGTTAGAGAAGTAGGCCCCGCCTACACGCTCAGAACGGCCACGCTTCACCATGCGACCCGACGACAGCGGGTTTTCAGCGTAAAACGCCACGTCCGCCGACGTAGGCAGCACCGAACGCGTATGCGGGTGGCTGTGAATCGATACCGTCAGGGCACGCATGCCGGCGGGCACGTTGCTACGGCTCATTGAACAAGTCATGGCCCCCTTGGTGGTGCCCAAGCGCACTCCGTAGCGTTCGCTGTCAGCCGCGACCATGCCACAGACCTCATGACCGCTCGCGCGGGTGTGCTGGTCCAGAGCCGGGGCAATCCGAACGATGAAATCAGCCAGGGCTTCCCCCGGTTCGCTGACGAACTCCCCAACGGGCTGGGGCGGGGCTGCGGACGCGGGGAGCGGGAGCAGCGACACGGCAGCAGCGAAAAGGGTCCCAAGGGCAAAACGATTCATGGCGTCACTCCGTGATTGAGTGACGACCCACGACTCTGCTAGGCTCCGCAGGTATCGTTTCAGGTATCGTTTTCTAGCCCGCTGACCTGCTTCTTTCGCGCAGAATCAATGGGTTAGGCGGGTTTGGAACTTGTTCCCTTCACCCGCTCCATCGGTTGCTGCGCAACCCGATGGAGCGTGGCGGCATGCCACCAGATCCCCGCGCCTTTCGGCGCGCCCCCTTGACTCAAGGGGGCTGCTATTTCGACGACTCCTTACGCACTTTTTCTTGACTCGCGCGCTGCGAAGATGGCGCGAACGGCGCGTTGCGTCATGCGTGGAGTTTCCCGATGACTGGATCAAACAAGGTGATTCTGGAACAAGCCAACGAAGCGGTCAGCGCTGGCGACAACGAAGGCTTCCTTGCGCACTGCACGGACGACATTCGCTGGACGACCGTGGGCGAGGGGACCCTGCAGGGCAAGCAGGCGGTGCGCGAGTGGATGAAAGAGGGCTATGCCGTGCCACCGCAGTTCGAGGTGCGGCACATCGTCGCGGAAGGTGATCACGTAGTGGCGATCGGCACGATCATGGGCAATGGGCCTGATGGCAAACCCACGGAATTTGCCTATAGCGACGTCTGGCAGTTCCGCGACGGAAAGATGTGTGCACTTGATGCGTTCGTCGTGCAGCCGGCACATGATCCAGGCCGCTGAGCCGTCATCCGCAGTCACCAGTTCAAGCGCTATGCTTCGCCCTTTCCCCACCTCCACACCCCCATGAAACTCGCCATCCTCTCCCGCAACAGCAAGCTGTACTCCACGCGGCGGCTGGTGGAGGCGGCGCGGTCGCGGGGGCACACCGTACGGGTGCTGGATCCGCTGCGCTGCTACATGCGCATTGCGGCGGACGGTTTCACCATGCATTACAAGGGCCGCCCCATCACCGGGGTGGATGCCGTCATTCCGCGCATTGGCGCGTCGATTACCCGCTACGGCACTGCTGTGTTGCGCCAGTTCGAGATGATGGGGGCGGTCACGCCGAATCCGTCCGACGCCATCCTGCGCGCGCGCGACAAGCTGCGTGCGCACCAGATCCTGGCCTCCAAGGGCATTGACATGCCGGTCACCGTGTTTGGTGACAACCCTGACGACACCGTGGATCTGTTGTCCATGCTGGGCCCGCCACCGCATGTGGTGAAGCTCAACGAGGGCACCCAGGGCAGGGGGGTGATCCTGACCGAGAAGGCCAGCGCCTCGCGCGGCATCGTCGAAGCGCTGCGCGGGCTGTACGCCAACTTCCTGATGCAGGAGTTCATCGGCGAGGCCCAAGGGGCCGACCTGCGCTGCCTGGTGGTGGGCGACCAGGTGGTCGGGGCGATGCGCCGGCAGGCCCAGGAAGGGGATTTCCGCTCCAACCTGCACGCCGGCGGCAGTGCCGAGGCCGTCAAAGCCACCCGCGCCGAGCAGCAGGTGGCGATCCGCTCGGCCCGCGCGCTGGGGCTGGGGGTGGCCGGCGTGGACCTGATCCGCTCAGATCGCGGCCCGCTGGTGCTGGAGGTGAACTCCACCCCGGGGCTGGAGGGCATCGAGGGCATCTGTCAGGGCGACCTGGCAGGGCGCATCATCGACCATGTGGCGGCCCAGGTGGCTGCAAAAAAATCCAATAAATCAAAGGTTTGAAAATATTTCGCGAAGACTGGCCGGTTTTAACATGGGTTTAATCGCCTCCGGCGTAGTCTTCAACGGACCGCAGCTCTGCCCTCCTCAGCAGAAAACGGTAATCGGGAATGACTTCAGGCCCAGGCGGCTTCCGTCTGGGCCTTTTTCTTACCCGCAGATACATGCCGGAATTCACTTGCTGCGGCGTGAAGGTCGGCATACATTCGGCTTTCCATTCAGTTTGACTAAGGATTGGTTGTCATGAAGGTCGTGAGTTTGATTGCAGGGACTGCGGCGCTGCTCCTGGCTGTGGGCATTGCCCAGGCAAAACCGAAGCAGAAAGAGGCTGTGTTTGAACCGAGCAAACCCCTGCTTGAGCAGGTGGAGCGCATTGAAGCGCAACTGAAAGACGGGGAAACCTATTCCGAGCTGTCGGGCGACAAGCGTGCCGAGGTGCGTGAGGCGCTTTCGCGCCTGCGCGGCATTGCCGAACAGTACCCTTCCGAGCAGTCTGTGCCGGACAAAGTGAAGGTCCAGCAGTTCAATGAGCAGGACCGTGTCAACGTCATCTTGACGAAGGCGCGAGAAGATAGCCGTCAGATCTGCACCCGGGAAAAGACGGTCGGCTCCAACTTCGCCACCACCCGGTGCATGACCGTAGCCGAGCGCCAGCGTGCCAAGGACAATGGGCAGAAAGCGTTGCAGGACGCCCAGCGCACGAGTCATTTCATCGATTAGAGGTCACATGCGAATTCTTGTAATTGAAGACAACAGCGACATCGCCGCCAACCTGGGCGACTACCTCGAAGACCGTGGCCACACCGTGGACTTCGCCGCCGACGGCGTCACCGGCCTGCATCTGGCGGTGGTGCACGAGTTCGACGCGATTGTGCTGGACCTCAATCTGCCGGGGATGGACGGCATCGAAGTCTGCCGCAAGCTTCGCAATGAAGCGCGCAAGCAGACCCCGGTGCTGATGCTCACCGCACGGGATTCGCTGGACAACAAGCTGGCCGGGTTCGACTCCGGTGCTGACGACTACCTGATCAAGCCGTTCGCGCTGCAGGAAGTGGAAGTGCGTCTGAACGCCCTGTCGCGTCGCGGCAAGGGCGTGCAGACCCGGGTGCTGGAAACCGGCGACCTGGAATACAACCTGGATACCCTGGAGGTTCGCCGCCAGGGCAAGCTGCTGCAGCTCAACCCGACCGCGCTGAAGATTCTGCAGGCGCTGATGGAAGCAGCCCCGGCCGTGGTGACCCGCCAGGAACTGGAAACCCGCGTGTGGGGCGAAGAACTGCCCGACTCGGATTCGCTGCGGGTGCACATTCACGGCCTGCGCGCGGTGGTGGACAAGCCGTTTGAAGTGCCGCTGATCCAGACCCGCCATGGCATCGGATACCGCATCGCCGCGCCGGAAGTCTGATCCAATGCCGGCCACAGGGGGCCGTCGCCGCGCGCCATATCGGCGCCGGCTGCGCAGCCGCATCATCGTCTCGTTCGTGCTGTTGGGCTTCTGCCTGACCACGCTGTTTGCGTTCGCCACCAACTGGGCCCGCGCCCGGGTGGAGAACCAGCTGGTCGAAGACGTGATGAACCGGAACATCGACGAATATGCGCGTCGGTTCCAGTTCGATCCTTCGCGCAGCCCGGACCTGCCGGTGCAGCAGATCCGCGCGTTCGTGTACACGCCTGACAAGTTTGACCGCGTGCGCGAAGAGCGCCCCGAGTGGGCCGAGTTGCCCAACGGCAACCACAACGTGACCGGTCTTGAGGAGAACGGGCAGGCGTTCTCCTACAAACTGGCTGTGCGCAAGACGCCGGACGCCTGGTTCTTCCTCGCCTACGACATGACCGAAAGCATCCGCGTTGAGCAGCAGCTCAAGCGCGCGTTGTTCATTTCGGTGCTGGTGTTCAGTGTGCTGTCGCTGGTGCTGGGCTGGTGGTCGGCGTCGAAGGTGATGAAGCCCGTCTCGGACCTCGCCGCGCGCCTGCGTGCGTATCGCGGCGGTACGAGTGACCCCGAGCCGCTGGCTCCGCGCTTTCCCGACGATGAGGTTGGGCAGCTGGCGCAGGCGCTGGACGACTATTCCGCGCGGCTCACCGAGGTGGTGCAGCGCGACCGCGAGTTCAACGCCGACGTCAGCCACGAGCTGCGCACCCCGCTGGCGGTGATCCGTGGAGCCACCGAGTTGCTGCTCACCCGGCCCGACCTCGATCCCAAGGTGCTGCAGCGCCTGCAGCGCATCCAGCGTGCCGAACAACAGTGCACCGATTTGATCGGCTCGCTGCTGCTGCTGTCGCGTAATGCGCGCGGGCAGGGCAGCAGCAACGTCTCGCGCGTGGCCGAGCAGCTGCTGGAAGCGCATCGTGCGCAGCTGGGCGGCAAGCCGCTGGAACTGGTGCTGGAGGGTGATCGTGAGCTGGTGGTGGACGCCCCCGAGTCCGCGCTGTCAGTGGCGCTGGGCAATCTTATCGGCAATGCGGTGAAGTATTCGCAGGAAGGCTCGGTGCGGGTCAACGTGACCGGCGACCAGGTCGAAGTGACCGACAGTGGCCCGGGCCTCAGCGCCGAAGATGCCGCCAAGCTGTTCCAGCGCGGTTACCGGGGCACCCATGCCGGCCATTCGCAGGGCGGCGGTATTGGTCTTTCCATCGTCAGCCGCCTGTGCGACCTGTACGGCTGGCAGGTCAGCGTGCGCCCCGGCGAAACGCGTGGGGTTGTTGCCACCCTGAAGTTCTCACCGGCGGTCTGACGCCAACCCCCGGTACACCCCATCCAACCGCGCCACCTCGGCCTGCAACACATCCGGGTGCCCATCATTCACCACTACATCATCGGCCAGCGCCAGTCTTGCCTCACGGCTAGCCTGCGCCGCAATCATCCGATCCGCCAACTCCGCCGTCACCCCATCGCGCAGCATCAACCGCGCATGCTGCACCGCCACCGGCGCGTCCACCACCAGAATGCGGTCCAGCCACGGGTACTGCTGCCGCCCCCCAGCCTCGGTCAACAACGGAATCGCCGCAATCGCATACGGCCCAGGCGCAGCCTCACAGGTCTCGCGCAGCATCTGCCGGATCGCCGGGTGGGTAATCGCCTCGAGTGCCTGCCGCTCCTGCGGCGAGGCAAAGATGCGCTCACGCAGGGCAGGGCGGTCCAGCTGGCCATCCGCCAGCAAAATCTCAGCCCCGAAATGCGAAACGATGCGCCACAGCCCCTCGCTACCGGGGGCCACCACTGCGCGCGCCGCCACATCAGCGTCGGCCACGGTAACGCCCAAGGCCTCGAAGCGCCGGCTGACTTCACTTTTGCCGGCGGCCACGCCGCCGGTCAATCCAATCCCGAACCGGCTCATCGGCAGGTCCTCAACGCAGGCCGGACATTCTCATATAGCCGTTGATCAGCGGGTCGCCCCACATGAACACGATCCAGCCGGCAATCGCCAGGTAAGGCCCGAACGGAATCGGCGTGGCCTTGTCACGGCCGCGTGCATACAGCCAGACCGAACCGACAATGGCCCCGACCACCGACGACAGCAGGATGATCGGCAGGATGCCCTTCAACCCGCACCAGGCTCCCAACGCCGCCAGCAGCTTGAAGTCGCCGTGGCCCATGCCCTCCTTGCCGGTGATCTGCTTGAACAGCCACCACACCGACCACAGCGACAGGTAGCCCACCAGGGCCCCCAGCAGGGCCGGCTTCGCCGGCATGTACAGGTTGTCCACGCTGGCAATCAGCCCCAGCCACATCAACGGCAGGGTGAGCTGGTCGGGTAGCAGTTGGGTGCGCAGGTCAATGCCGGACAGGGCGACCAGGAAGCAGCTGAGCACAATCGCCCCGAAGCCCTGCCAGCCAAATCCGAACTGCCAAACGCTCGCGACCACCAGCAGGCAGGTGATCAACTCCACCAGCGGGTACTGGATGGAGATGGGGGCGTGGCAATGCCGGCACTTGCCGCGCAGGGCCAGCCAGCTGAACAGCGGAATGTTCTCGAACCAGCTCAGCTTGTGCTTGCAGTGCGGGCAGTGTGACGGTTCCACCACAATGCCCGGCGGTGGCGGTTCGTAGATGTCTTCCTCTTCCAGCACCTCGCGGGCGTCACGACGCCACTGCCAGTCCAGCCGCTTGGGCAGGCGCAGAATCACAACGTTCAGGAAACTGCCAATCAGCAGTCCCAGTCCGGCCGCGGCGGGATAGCCGAGGCCGGGGTGCTGGTCAAGAAATGCCATTGTTACCTTTTAGCCGACGACGGCGCCGAGTTTGAAGATGGGCAGGTACATGCCGATGACCATGCCACCGACAATGGTACCAATGAACACCATGATCAACGGTTCCAGCAGGCTGCTCAAGGCATCCACGGCGTTGTTCACTTCCTGCTCGAAGTACTCGGCCACCTTGAACAGCATGGTGTCCAGTGCGCCGGCTTCTTCGCCGATGGCGGTCATCTGGATCACCATGTGCGGGAACAGGTTCACCTGCTTCATCGCCATGTTCACCGGGTAACCCACCGAGACGTCGTCGCGCATGCGCAGCACGGCTTCTTCGTACACCTTGTTGCCGGTGGCCCCGGCCACGATGCCCAGCGCTTCCACCAGCGGCACACCGGCCTTGAAGGTCACTGCGGTGGTGCGGGCGAAGCGGGCCACGGCACTGTTGTTCATGATCCCGCCAATGACCGGCACCTTCAGGATCAGCCGGTCCAGGGTGTGCTGCATCTTCGGCGAACGCTTGTAAGCGAACAGCAGGCCCACCACCGTGCCGATACTGACGATGAGCATCAGCCACCAGTACGAAACCATGAACCGCGAGGCGTTCACGATCAGCTGGGTGAAGGCCGGCAGTTCCGCACCGAAGCCCTTGAACACGTCTTCGAACTGCGGCACCACGTAGATCAGCATGATGCAGCTGACCAGGATGGCCACCACCACCACCATGGCGGGGTAGAACAGCGCCTTTTTGATCTTGCCCTTCAGGGCCTCGATGTTTTCCTTGTACGTGGCCACCGTGTCCAGTACGGTTTCCAGCACACCAGCCCCTTCACCGGCCCGCACCAGGTTGCGGTACAGCTCGTCGAACTGCACCGGGTGCTTGCTGATCGACTCGTACAGCGACGAGCCGCCCTCGATGTCGGCCCGGATCGAGTTGATCATGTTCTTCATGCGGACGTTCTTGTGCCCGCTGGCAATGATTTCCAGCGCGCTGACGATCGGCACGCCGGACTTCATCATCGTGGCCATCTGGCGGCTGAAGAACGCGATGTCCTTGGGCATGATCGCGCTACCGGCGGCCCCGAACATCGGCTTCTTCTTGGGCTTCACCACATTCGGGGTGATGCCCTGGCGACGCAGCTCGGCACGCAGCATGTTGGCGTTCTTGGCCGTCTGCTCGCCTTTCATCTTCACGCCACGCTTGTCGGTCCCCTCCCAGACAAACGGTTGCATCTCCATGGTGCTACGCGCCACGGGTTCCTTCTTGATCGCACTACGGCTAACAGACATACAGGGCTCCCCAGCCGCGCCATCCCCAGGCGGGCTTCTGCGCCGCATGGTAGCTGGTTCCGGGCCGTGATGGCATCCCTGCAGGCGGGACAATCCGTGACCGGAGTCCAGGACCGTGACCGTCACAAGGTGACGCAGGGCGTCACAATGCCGGTTGCGTCGCATTTTGCCCGCTGGGGGGTTCCAATCCGCCAGATTGCTGCCATCATTGCGCCCGGGGAATGCTGGGGAGCATTGCTGAGAAGTTGGCACGCAACCTGCTTTGATCCACCCGCACGGGCAGTCGCCTTGCTCAGCCGGTCCGCCGGCCAGGCCCTGGTCCAGTGTTCACTTTATTTACCTATCTCTAGGGGATGTACTCATGAAGAAGCAGCAGGGCTTTACCCTGATCGAACTGATGATCGTTGTGGCCATCATCGCCATCCTGGCCGCCATTGCGATCCCGCAGTACAACGACTACACCGCTCGTGCGCAGATGTCGGAAGCCTACACCCTGGCCAGCGGCCTGAAGACCCCGATCGCTGAGGCCTACGCCCAGGACAACAGCGCCACCTCGTGCGACGTGCCGGACAACGCCGTCACCACCGGCAAGTACGTGGAGAGCGTCACCGCCACCGGTGCCTGCGCCATCACCGCCCTGATGAAGTCCGATGGCGTCAACGCCAAGGCTGCGGGTAAGAACGTCGTTCTGACCTTCGCCCCGGCCACCGGTGCCTGGACCTGCACCAGCACCGCTCCGGACGAAGTCAAGCCGAAGGCTTGCAGCTAATAACCGCAAGGTTGTAGCAGATGAAGAGCCCCGGCATCGCCGGGGCTTTTTTGTTGGCACGAAACTTGTAGTGTCCCTCGGGTCCATGCCCAACTTCTACGCGCTGGGGAGCGCACCCATGAACAAGCAGACCGGTTTTACCTTGATCGAACTTATGATCGTCGTGGCGATCATCGCCATTCTGGCCGCAATTGCTATACCGCAGTACAACGACTATACCGCGCGCAGCCAACTGGCCGAGGCCGTGACGGTGCTGGGAGGGTTGAAGACGCCGGTCGCCGAGCAGTTTGCCAATGACAACGGCGGTGCCTCGTGCGATGTTCCAGATACGGCAGTGAAATCGGGCAAATACGTTGAGTCCGTGGTCGCTGCACCGGCGTCGCCCTGCGTCATCGTTGCCACCATGAAGACCGATGGCGTCAACAGCAAGGTTTCCGGTGCTACGGTCACCATCACTTACGCGCCCACCACCGGCATCTGGGACTGCAAGACCAGCGCTCCGACCGAAGTGGCCCCCAAATCGTGCCCCCACGGCTGATTCGTCGCAATGCTGCCCGGTCCTGAGGGCTGGGTCGGGCGGCAGCGGGCATGTACCATGGGGGTTCCACCTTCCCCTTGTTGATTGACACCAGGCTGGTGTGTCGCAGGGGAAGTCGTACCCGCTCTCAGGAATGCAGATGAACTCGACTGTCGCCACCGCCAATCTTGTCGGCATCACCGGCATCGCGCGCCGCCTGGTCCAGGATGGCGCACTGGACGAGGCCGCCGCGCGCGATGCGATGGCCAAGGCCGCCGCGGCCAAGCAGCCGCTGCCGCAGTACTTCGCTGACAAGAAGCTGGTGACGTCCGCGCAGCTGGCCTCGGCCAATGCGCTGGAATTTGGCATGCCGCTGCTGGACGTGGGCGTGTTCGACGCCGCCCAGAGCGCCATCAGCCTGGTCAGTGAAGAACTTCTGCGCAAGCACCACGTGCTGCCGTTGTTCAAACGCGGCGGCAAGCTGTTCGTGGGCACCAGCGACCCCACTCATTCGCTGGACGAGATCAAGTTCCACACCAATCTGGTGGTGGAGCCCATCCTGGTCGACGAGGACCAGATCCGCCGCACGCTGGAACAGTGGCAGTCCAAGCACGACACGCTGGGCACAGGCCTGGGCGGTGGCGACGACGACGGCATGGGCGACCTGGATGTCGCCAGTGGCGACGAAGACGGCGGCGGCACCGAAGCCGGCGTGGACGCCAAGGGCGACGACACCCCGGTGGTGAAGTTCGTCAACAAGGTGCTGGTGGACGCCATCCGCAAAGGGGCTTCGGACATCCACTTCGAGCCCTACGAAGACGACTACCGCGTCCGCTTCCGCATTGACGGCCTGCTCAAGAACGTGGCCAAGGCCCCGGTCAAGCTCAACCAGCGTATTGCCGCGCGCCTGAAGGTGATGTCGCAGCTGGATATCGCCGAAAAGCGCGTGCCGCAGGACGGCCGCATCAAGCTCAACCTGTCCAAGACCAAGCAGATCGACTTCCGCGTCAGCACGCTGCCCACGCTGTTCGGTGAAAAGATCGTGCTGCGTATTCTGGACGGCAGCGCGGCCAAGCTGGGCATCGACAAGCTGGGCTACGAAGCGGTGCAGCAGCAGCTGTTCCTGGATGCCATCCACAAGCCCTACGGCATGGTGCTGGTCACCGGCCCCACCGGCTCGGGTAAAACCGTGTCGCTGTATACCGCACTGGGCATCCTGAACGACGAAACCCGCAACATTTCCACCGCCGAAGACCCGGTGGAAATCCGTCTGCCCGGCGTCAACCAGGTGCAGCAGAACACCAAGCGCGGCATGACCTTCGCCGCCGCGCTGCGCTCGTTCCTGCGACAGGATCCGGACATCATCATGGTCGGCGAAATCCGCGACCTGGAAACCGCGGAAATCGCCATCAAGGCGGCGCAGACCGGTCACATGGTGCTGTCCACCCTGCACACCAACGACGCCCCGCAGACCATTGCGCGTCTGATGAACATGGGTATCGCGCCCTACAACATCACCAGCTCGGTCACCCTGGTGATCGCCCAGCGCCTGGCGCGCCGCCTGTGCAACAACTGCAAGCGCCCGGTGGACCTGCCGGTCAATGCGCTGCTGGCCGAAGGCTTCACCCAGGCCCAGATCGACGCCGGCATTCAGCTGTATGAGCCGGTGGGCTGCGACGAATGCACCGAGGGCTACAAGGGCCGTACCGGTATTTACCAGGTGATGCCGATGAGCGATGAAATCTCGGTGATCGTGCTGGCCGGCGGCAATGCCATCCAGATTGCCGAGGCGGCGCAGAAGGCGGGCATCAATGACCTGCGCCAGTCGGCCCTGGTCAAGGCCGCCGCCGGCACCACCAGCCTGGCTGAAATCAACCGCGTGACCAAGGATTGATCCGTGCGGGCCGTTGCGGCC
>JAEXNZ010000542.1 GCA_023439425.1 Pseudomonadota bacterium | reverse complement strand
CCTTGGAGCGGTCGGTGTAGCGCGCACCGAACTTCACCGTGTGCAGCGCCGGCAGGAACGCCAGGTCCAGCAGACGGGTCACGTTGACCTGGGCGGCGTACTTGTCGTCCTTCACCTTTTCCAGCGTGGTTTCATAGGCCTCGAACAGGTACTTGTCCGATGCGTTGTACATGTCGATGGTGCCGGGTGCACTGCTGGGGATGGTCTCGCCGCTGTCACCGGTCCAGCGCGTGCGCGACGGTGCGTAGGCCACATGCTTGAGGTTGGAGTAGTCCGAGGTCTTCTCCGCGCCCGAATAGCCCACCAGCGCGTCGACGTACCAGCTGTCGCCCTTCCAGTCCAAGGCCATGCTGTACTGGCCGTAGTCGGTCTTGTTGATCCGCTCCTTGCTCAGCATTTCGTGCTGGGTGGCGGTGTAGGACACATCACGCAGCACCACCATGCCGTACTGGGACAGCGTGTCGGCATCGTACTCGTGGATGGTGTCGAAGGTACTGCGGCTGGACGCCGAGTAGGCGGCCGCGTCGTACTCATCCTCGGTGCTGTCGTATCCACCCACCATGGCGTCGAAGGTCAGGCTGAAGTTGTTGCTGGGCTTGTACTGCAGCGAGCCCGTGGCACCCCACTTGTCCTGCTCGTTCAGGTAGACGCGGTCACCCACCTTGTCCTGGAACACCACGCGGTTGGTCTGGTCCGAATCGTTGCGGTTGGTGATGTTGACCCCGGCGTCGCGCAGCAGCACGGACTGCGCCTGGGTGCCGCGGGTGCCGGAGGCGGTCAGGAAGCGCGAGGACGGACGAAAATTGATGCCCGAGGTGGAGTCGGTGCGGTTGGTACGCTTGGACTGCGAGTACGACACCAGCGCGCCCCAGTCACCCCAGGTATCGGCGGCGAGGAACGCGAAACGCGGGTCGACTTCCTCGGAGATGCTGTTGTGCGCACCTTCGGCGGAGAACACCAGCTTGCGCTCGTTGTAATCGAACGGGCGCGCGGTGGATATCTTCACCGAGCCGGCAATACCGCCTTCCTCGTCCGCCGCAGTCGGCGACTTCTGTACCGTCACCTGCTGGATGATTTCCGAGGCGAACATGTCGAATTCCACATCACGACCGCCGCTGCCCGAGGCCGTGGCCAGGTCGTTGATCGACACGTGGGTGTATTCCGACGGCAGGCCACGCACGTTGACCTTGGTGCCCAGGCCCTTGCTGCGTTCGATGGTCACACCGGGAACGCGCTGCAGTGCTTCGGCCAGGTTCTGCTCCGGGAAGTCGGCCACGTCGGTGGCAACGATCGAGTCAGAGAAACCCACGGTGGCGCGCTTGATGTCCACCGCCTGTTCCAGGCTGCGGCTGTAGCTGCCTGTGACCTGGATGGTTTCCAGGTTCTGCGCCGCTGCGCCTGCGACCGGTGCAGCAACATCTGCCGGCTGCGACGCGTTGGCCGCCACGGCGATGCCAGCGGGTGCCACCGCGCTGGAGGTCGGTGCAGGCGATGCGCTGTCCTGCGCCTCGATGGTCACGGTGGTGGCATTGAGGTAGCGGTAGCGCAGGCCGGTGCCGGCGAGCAGACGACTCAATGCAGCGTCGGCGCTGAGGCCAGCCGGAACGCCCGGGGTGCGCGGATTGCCCGCACTCTGCGCGTTGTAGACAAACTGCAGACCGGTCTGGCGCGACAGTGCGTTGAGTGCGGCGTCCAGCGGCTGCGAGGCAATCGCCTCGCTGGCCACGCGGGCCGGTTCGGCGGCGGTGGCGGTAGCCGTGACCTGCAAGGCAAGGGCGATGGAAAGGAACAGTGTGCGGCGCATCGTGGGATCCAGTGAGGGAATGGCGGTGGTCGCGGAACGGGGTTGTTCCTGCTTTCCCCAACTACGAGTGCGCAGCGCGCGGATCGGGCACCACTATTTCAATGAATTTTTTCTTACAGCGCTGCCGTGCTGCGGACACGCATGCGCACATGAATGCCATCGGGCCGGCGCTCGGTGACCAATGCTGGCTGCTGATCCAGGAATGCACGCAACGAGGCCAAGTCATCAACCCGCAGATTGCCGGTGAGGCGCAGCGCGCCGGCTTCATCGCTGACATGCAGGCGCACCGCATTGCGGCGGTTGAAGCGGTCGGCTACGTCGCGCAGAGACTCGTCGCGGAACACCGCACGGCCGTGCCACCAAGCGGTGATGCTGGCCGCATCTTCATTGCTGATCTGCACGCGCTGGTCGCGATAATCCACCTGCGCGGCCTGGCCCACCCCCAGGTCCGCCAGCATGCGCCCTCGGCCGCCATCGCCCCGCACGTGCACGCGCCCTTCGCTGACGCCGATGCGCGCCTGTTCGCGCAGCAGCGAAACATCGAACGTGGTGCCGATGTCGGTCACCTGCAGACCCGCCGCATGCACCGCGAAGGGCCGCCGGTCCGGCGCGACCACGAAACTGGCCTGGCCACGCTCAAGTTCGACCCGACGCGCGAGCAGCGTGATCCGCACGGATACCTCGCTTTCCGCGTCCAGGTGCAGTACGGTGCCATCCTGCAGCGTGATCTGGCGCGGCGCGCCGTGCTCAGCCACGAAGTGGTCGGTGCGCGGCAGCGCCAACGTGGTTCCCCACCCCAGCGCCAGCGCGATGCTGGCGACCATGGCAACGCGTGGCAGCCAGCGACGCCGCCTTGCTGGCACGGCTGCAGCGACGTTTCGGCGCGGGGACAGCTGCACCACATTGTGTGTGTTCTCTGCCGCGGCGGGCGCGGCGACCAACGCGTCCAGGTCGATCGGTATGTCACGCAGGGCATCGCCCAGCGCACCCGCCACTTCACTGATCGCCATGTACTCGCGCAGGTGATCTGGCGACGCCACCAGCCACTGCATGAAGGCGCGCTGCTGGGTAGCACTCACCGCCCCCTGCCGCTGCAGGGCATGCCAGTGGGCTGCGGTCTGGGTCAGCGCCGACGGATGCTCGGTAGGTTCGCTCATCGCAGTGCCACCGGCTCGGCCATCGCCCGGCGGCACACCGACAAGCCGCGCACCACATGCTTCTTGACCATATGCGACGACACGCCCAGGCGCTCGGCAATCTGCTTGTAGCTGAGCCCATCGCGGTACTGCATCACCAGTACCGCGCGGGTGTGCTCGGGCAGGCTGGCCAGCAATGTCTGCAGATGCTGGCGGCGCTGTTCGCGTTCGGCGGCGTCTTCCACGCATTCCCCGCTGGCCAGGCCTTGGCCCAGTTGTTCGATCTCGTCGATGGGCAGAGTGGACCAACGCCGCCGTGCGGCCTGCTCGCGCACCAGGTTCTGCGCGACGGTGAACAGGTATGCCTCGGGATTGGCAATGGGTTCGCCTGCGCCCTCATGCGCACGCAGCAGGCGCAGGTAGGTCTCCTGCACCAGGTCTTCCGCGTCCTGGCGCGCGCCGCGGCGCACGAAGAAGCCGCGCAGCACCGGCGCGTGATCTTCGAACATGCGTGCCAGGCGCCGTCTTGCCTGTTCGGCCACCTGTGTCGCCTCGCCCCTGAAGTGTGCAGCACGGTAGGCGATGCAGATGACGGGACGGTGACGGTTCCGGCTCTCGACCGGCCTCGCGGGCGCAGGCAGTGTCTTCAGCCATGTACCCACTCCGGTCCGTCATCCCGTCCCCGCCGCTCGCCACCGCACCGCACAGCCGCCCCCCTCGCATGGCCGCAGCGTCGGCGATGCACCTGCAGCACCTGCACAACCATGCGCCGGGCCTGCACGTGCCCAGCCTCGGCGTACCGGCCTGCGTGTGGCCGCAGCTCGAGGACGCACTGGCCGCCGCGCGCATCGACCAGACGCTGGTGCTCGCGCTCATTACGGGTGGGTTTGGCGGCACCGACCTGGCGCAGTGCCTGGCGGCTTCACTGCTGGACCAGATGCAGCGTACCGAACCGGTGCCCGCCGAATGGCGCGCACTGGTGCTGCAGGCGCTGCGCGATCCCCGCGAGGTCTGGGAGACCGCCTACGTCGGCGAGCGGGCCCGGTTGCGGGCGCATCTGCAGTTACGCCCCGGCCCGCTGCTGCACGGGCTGTACCTCACCCTGCTGCGGCCGTGGCCGCTGCCGCCGTCCTGCTGGCGTCAGCGCCTGTCCGGGCTGCTGGTGGAGGATGGCCTGTGCTGGCCATCGCTTCGGGCGGCTCGCGGCGACTCCGGGCCGGTACACCGACGTGACGCGTGCGCGGACCTGCAG
>JAEXNZ010000522.1 GCA_023439425.1 Pseudomonadota bacterium | reverse complement strand
GGGGAGAGCACCGATGTCCGCCGCACCGCCGTCCGAAACGTCCCGCCCGCCTGCGCCGCGCCATCCGCTGGTCACGGTGCTGTCGCTGCTGTTCATCCTGCTTGGCCTGGTGCTGGGCGGCCTCGGCATCTGGCTGTTCCAGCTCGGCGGTTCTGCCTACTACGCACTGGCGGGCGCAGGGCTGCTGGTCAGCGGCGTGTTGCTATGGACCAACCGCTCGATCGGTGCCTGGCTGTTCTTCGCGGTGTTCGTCGCCACCTTCCTCTGGACTGCCTGGGAATCAGGCGGCAACTACTGGCGCTGGCTCCCCCGCATCGGCGCATTCGCCGTGCTGGCATTCGTGCTTGCGCTCCTGCTGCCCACGCTGCGCAATCCCGTCCCACGCCGGGCGTCGCGCACTGCGGCCGGCGTTCTCGGCCTGGGGCTGGTGCTGCTGGTAGGGCTGGCCTTCGCATCCCACGGCGGAATCGCCGGCGAAAAGGCCTTCCCCGAGACCGCACCCAGCGCCGGCCTGGCCCCCACCCGCGAGGTCAGCGCACAACCCGCCGACGACCCCGCCGCCGCCGACTGGACTGCCTGGGGCCGCAGCAATGCCGGTACCCGTTACTCACCGCTTCAGCAGATCACGCCGGAAAACGTCGCCCAGCTCACCCCGGCCTGGGAATTCCGCACCGGCGATCGGCCACGCCGGCGCTGGGGCGCGGAGACCACGCCGTTGAAGGTCGGCGACACGCTGTATCTGTGCAGTGCGCGCAACCAGCTGATCGCGCTGGACGCCGCCACCGGCACGCTGCGCTGGCGCTTCGACCCCAAAGTGCGTGACACCGCCATTCCCTTCACCGCGGCGTGCCGAGGCGTGGCCTACTACGAGGTGCCCGCCGCACCGCAGGTCGATCCGCTGTTGTCCGACGTGGCCGCTGATCTGGCCGTGCCGGTGGCGCTTCCCGCCGAGGATGGCGGGGTCACCAGCACCACCAGCCGCGCCCCCTGCGCCGCGCGCATCATTGAAGGCACGCTGGACGGTCGACTGGTGGCGGTGGATGCCGCCAGCGGTCGCCCCTGCGCGCAGTTCGGCAACAACGGCCAGGTCGACATCACCCTCGGCATGGGCGAGGTGGTGCCGGGGCAGGTCGCCATCATCGCGCCGCCGACGATTGCCCGCGGGCTGATCATCACCGGTCATCAAGGGCTGCAGCGGGCCGATGGCAGCGCGCCGTCCGGCGTGATCCAGGCCTTTGATGCGCAGAGCGGCAAGCTGCGCTGGGCGTGGGATCTCGGCGCGCCCGAACTGACCACCCGCCCTGCACAGGGCAAGAGCTATACGCCCGGCACGCCGCGTCTGTTGACCACGGCCACCAGCGATGAGCTGCTGGGGCTGGTGTATCTGCCGCTGGGCGATGCCGTAGCCGCCGAAGGCAATGCACGCATGGCCACGTCGCTGGTGGCATTGGATGCCACCACCGGCAAACCGGCCTGGACGTTGCAGGCCGCCCCGGGCGACGCCTGGAACGATGATCTCGTGGCCCAGGCCTCGCTGGTGGATTTTCCCACCGCCGGTGGCAAGGTGCCCGCGTTGGTCTTGCCCACGCGGCAAGGCGACTTGTACATGCTGGACCGACGCACCGGTCAGCGGCTCGATCCGCCGGCGGCGGCCGTCCCGGCGTCGGTGAGCGGTGAGTTGAAGCGCACCCCCACGCTCGACGAGCGTGACATGTGGGGTCTGACCCCGCTCGACCAGCTGGTCTGCCGGATCCAGTTCAGGCGCGCCGCGCAGCCCGGTGCACATACCCGCATCGCCTATCCCGGCCAGCACGGTGGCGTGGACTGGGGCGGGGTGGCGGTCGATCCCCGCCACGGCGTGATCGTGTCGAACTACACCGACCTGCCGGATTACCTGCGGAAGGTGACGCACGCGGACAACGGGCTGGCCGGCTGGTTGAGTGGCGCGCCGTTCTCGGGTGCCGGTGCGCAGGCGGCAGCGGGGGACGGCTGGCGCAGCAACGCCGGTTGGCGGCTGTTGTTCACCGGGCTGTCCTGTAAGCAGCCGCCCTATGGTGGGCTGCGTGCGGTCGAGCTGCGCAGCGGTGCCATGCTGTGGGAGCGGCCGTTCGGAAGTGCGCGCGGCCTCGGCCCGTTTGGACTGCGTTCGCATCTGCCGATCGAGATCGGCGCGCCCAATGCGGGTGGTGCGGTGGTCACTGGCGGTGGACTGGTCTTCATCGCTGCCGCCAATGACGACCTGCTGCGCGCAATTGATCTGAAAACCGGAAAGGAACTGTGGCGCGCCACGTTACCCGCAGGCGGCCAAGCCACACCGATGGTGTACCAGCAGGGTGGTCGCCAGTACGTCGTGATCGTGGCCGCCGGTCACCACGCGATGGGAACACCGCGTGGTGATTATGTACTGGCCTACGCGTTACCAAAATGACGCCGACATCCGTGTAACTGCGCCCGGCCGCCCTTCGCATCACACCCTCAAACAACCATGCACCCCGTAGAGCCGGGC
>JAEXNZ010000452.1 GCA_023439425.1 Pseudomonadota bacterium | reverse complement strand
TGCTGGGCACCTCGGCGGCGCTGGCCATCACCGAATTCGTGGCTGACAAGATCCCGGGGGTCGATTCGGCCTGGGACCTGGTCCAGACCCTGGCGCGCGTCCCGGCCGGGGCCTTTCTGGCCGCCGCCACGTTGTCGCCCAACGGTGAGCTGAGCGCCACCGCGCTGGCCGCCGGTGCCGGGGTGGCACTGGCCAGCCATGGACTCAAGTCTGGCACCCGGGCCCTGCTCAACACCTCACCGGAACCGGCCAGCAACTGGGTGGCCTCGGCTGCAGAAGACACCGTGGTGGTGGGCGGGCTGGCGCTGGCACTGGCCCACCCGTGGATCGCCCTGGTGGTCGTGCTGGTGTGCAGCCTGACCGGTGCCCTGATCGTATGGCTGGTGTGGCGGGCGCTGTGGAAAGGCATGCGGTGGTTGCTGCGGCAGCCGGCCACGACGCCAGATCGGGTCACGGCCAACGGTCGTGTCCTACCGCATAATGACGCCGCAGACAGGGAATATTGATGGCCGTCCAAGAGAACAGCGTTGCCCCCACCCGCGCCGTGCGCGCTGAAACCCCGCCCGCCGACCATTGGCAGCGCTGGGCCAGCGCTGATGCTGTTGCGCCCGCACCGGCCGCACCTGCCCCGTTGCCCAGCAACGTGGTGCCGCTGGCGACCGCCGCCAGCGCGGCCGTGGCCACGCCGCCGCCGCTGACAGTGGCTCCCGCGCCGAGCCTGCCGGCCGACACTGCCCCGCCGCTCGGCTCCGAAGCGCCGTACCGGGTGCTGATCGTGGAGGATGATCGTTCGCAGGCCCTGTTCGCCCAGAGCGTGCTGCACGGGGCTGGCATGGAGGCGATCGTGATCAGCGACGCCGAAGGCGCGCAGCAGGCCATCGCCGAGCATCGCCCCGACCTGATTTTGATGGACCTGCATCTGCCCGGCCTAGACGGCATGCGCCTGACCGCGCTGATCCGCCAGCAGCCCGGCCAGCAACTGCTGCCGATCGTGTTCCTGAGCGGCGATCCGGACCCGGAGCGCCAGTTCGAAGTGCTCGACAGCGGTGCCGATGACTTCCTGAGCAAGCCGATCCGGCCCCGCCACCTGATTGCGGCCGTGTCCAACCGCATCCGCCGCGCCCGCGCGCAGGCCGCGACGCAGAGCGGAGCGTCCGGCGGCCCGGTGATGAACAACCCGGAGACCGGGTTGCCGACCCGCCACCATGTGCTGCAGCAGCTGTCTGCGGCGCTGACGCATGGCGATCATGGCGGCCTGTTCTTCATTGAAGTAGCCAGTGCGCTGGGGCTGCGCGAGCGCTATGGCTACGCCGCGTTTGAGCGCCTGATGGTGCAGGCCGCGCAGCGTCTGGCTGACAGCGCGCACCCGCACCTGCTGGCACGATTGAACGACAACAGCTTCCTGGTGCTGGCCCACGGGATCGACGAAGACAGCCTGGATACCATCGCGCACAACCTGCGCACGCAGCTGTCCGAGCGCGCCTTCGTGATCCGCGACGAAGAATCGGTGCACCTGCGCGGCGTGGTCGGCCATGCCCAGCTGTCCGGCGGCTTCAGCGACGCCGGCACCGCGCTGGAAGCAGTGGAACGCACCACCCTGCAGGCGCGCCTGCTGTCCTCCGGCGTGGCCGCCTACGTGCGCCGCGAGGACGTGGCTGCACAGGAACACCTGGCCCTGCTGGAAGGACAGCTGGAACTGGCCTACCAGCCGATCGTGGCGGTGGCCGGCGGCAACACCGCGCAGTACCAGGTGCTGCTGCGACTGCGCCAGGCTGACGGCACCCTGCTGTCGGCCGGCCAGGTGATTCCAGCGGCAGAAGCGGCCGGGCGCATCGCCGACCTGGACCAGCAGGTGCTGGACCATGCGCTGGGGCTGCTGGACCTGTACCGCCATGCCACCCAGCCACTGCATCTGTTCGTCTCGCAGTCGCTGCGCACGCTGGCCCGAGATGCCTTCGCCGACTGGCTGCTGGAGTCGCTGGAGCGACGCCAGATCGCCGGCAGCACAGTCGTCATCGACGTCCGCCTGCCGGACGCGCTGATCCACACCGTGACCCTGCAGCAGTTCTGCAACCGCATGAGCGCGGCCGGCGTGCGCTTCTGCCTGAGCCAGTTCGAACCGGGCACCGAGGCCAATGCGTTGCTGACCCAGTTGCCGCTGTCTTACGTGCGCATGGCCGCGCGCTTCTCCAGCACGCATGCCAACCAGAAAACCCGTGACGAACTGCGCGGTGCCATCGATGCGGCGCACCGGGCCGGCGCGCTGATCATCGGCCAGCAGATCGAAGATCCGCAGGCCGCCGCAGCGATGTGGATGGGCGGCGTCGACTTCATCCAGGGCAACATGGTGCAGTCGGCCGGCAGCGAACTGAACTTCGACTTCCATAACGCGGTGCTGTAACCGTGGCGGCCCAGGGACGGGTTCCATTCGCGTTCTGGATTGCGGCCATCACCGCCGCGTTGGCGGCCACGTCCAGTGTGTTGGCAGTCGCGACCCTGCGTGCGCCGTGGATGTGGATCGCGGCCGGTGCCGCAGGCGTGGCCCTGGTGGCCGCACTGGTGGCGATGCGCCGCTGGCACGAATTGGAGAGCACCCTCGCGCAGCAGCAGCGCCGCCACGTCGCTCTGACCGGCGAGCGCGACCAGCTGCTACGCACGCTGCAGCAGCAGGACGCGCTGGAACAGGAGCTGCTGCAGGCCAAACAGGCGGCTGAAACCGCCGCACTGGCCAAGGGCGAGTTCCTGGCCACGATGAGCCATGAAATCCGTACACCGCTCAACGGCATTCTGCCGATGCTGGACCTGATCGCACGTGGGCACCTGGCCAGCGACCAGCGGCAGATGCTGCAGACCGCCACGGTCAGCTCGCAGCAGTTGCTGCGCATCGTTGACGACATCCTGGATTACTCCCGTCTGGAGGCCAAGGGCCTGGACCTGGAGACCACCACCTTCAACCTGCGCGAGCTGCTGGAAGGCCTGGTGCAGCTGATGCGGCGCACCGCCGAGGCCAAGCGCCTGACACTGACGCTGGAACTGGATCCTTCGGTGCGGTTGGCGGTGCGCGGCGACCCGGTGCGGTTGCGCCAGGTGCTGGGCAACCTGCTGGTGAACGCGATCAAGTTCACCGAGCGCGGCGGCATCCGCCTGCGGGTGAGCCGCCAGGGCGAGAGCGGCAACCAGCATCTGCTGCGCTTCGAGGTGATCGACAGCGGCATCGGCATCGAGCCGGCAATGCAGTCTCGTCTGTTCCAGTCCTTCAGCCAGGCCGATGCCTCCACCACCCGCATCTATGGCGGCACCGGGCTGGGACTGGCGATCTGCAAGCGCATCATCGACCTGATGCACGGGCGTATCGGGGTCAGCTCGACACCGGGGCACGGTGCCAACTTCTGGTTCGAGATTCCCTTGCTGAAGGTAGCCGGCGACCTGCCACCGCCCAGCGCCACCACCCGGGCCCTGCTGGTCAGCCAGGACCCGCTGCTGATCCAGCGCCTGCAGCGGGTGACCCTGCACCACGACATCCGCCTGCACACCGTGGAAAGCGCCTCGGCCGCCCTGGATATCCTGCGTGCGCCGTCGCGGCGCGGGATCGAGCCGGACCTGACCTGGGTGATCGCCGACGCCGATGCCTTGCGCCATGGCGCGACCGCGCTGCACCGCGCCGTGCTGCGCGAACCGCGCGAGCCACGCCCGCACCTGTTGTGGCTGGAAGGCACCGAGTCGTTGGCCGCGCTGTTGCATGAAGACGCGTTGGCGGTGTCACGCGACGTGGGTGACATCGAACTGCATGCGCTGCTGCGCCCACCGCAGCCCAACGCGCGCCCGGCTCCACTGCTGGTCCATGTGGACGACTACGCCGAACCCGTGGATGCGCAGCAGCTGGGCTTGAACCTGCTGCTGGTGGAAGACAACAGCGTCAACCTGCTGGTCGCCCAGCGCCTGCTCCAGGTGCTGGGCTGCACCGTCACCACCGCCACCGACGGCGAGCAGGCACTGCAGGCACTGCAGGCCCAGTCGTTCGACCTGGTGTTGATGGACTGTCAGATGCCGGTGATGGACGGCTACACCGCTACCCGCCGCTGGCGGGCGCTGGAAGCCGAAAGCCGGGTCGGTCGGCTGCCGATCGTGGCGATGACCGCCAACGCGATGGCGGGCGACCGCGAACGCTGTCTGCAGGCCGGCATGGACGACTATCTGTCCAAGCCGGTCAACCGCGAGTCGCTGCAGGCCTGCCTGCTGCGCTGGCAGCAGAATGCGGAGAACAACGCGGTTGCCCTGGCCGTGCAGGCCGAACCGCTGCCGGCCCCCACGCCGCCGCCATTGCCGCCGCTCAACGACGCGCCGCTGCTGCGCGGGCTGGAGCCGGAACTGCGGGGCGAGGAGGCGACCCAGGTCGTGCTGGACCCGGCGGTGCTGGACGAACTACAGGAAGTGATCGGGCCTGAAACCGCGCATATCATCCGGGTGTTCCTGGATGACACCCCGCCATTGATCCGCCAACTTCAGGACGCGTCGGTGGCCGGTGACCTGGAACAACTGCGCAACCTGGCACACAGCCTCAAGTCGGCGAGCGCCAATGTGGGCGCGATGGCGTTGTCGATGGCAGCGCTCCGCATCGAACAGGATGCGCGCGGCGGTTCGCTGGAGCGCCCCGCCGTGGCGGTGGCGCTGCTGGTGGCCGAGTTCGCGCGTGCGCGGATCGCGCTGGCCGGGTATCAGTCCGCCCTGCGCAACCCGGCCGCGCCGTAACTCATTCTTCCAGCTTGGTCAGCAGGTACTGCGGTTCGCCGATGCGTTCGATCAGGTCAAGCTGGGTTTCCAGCCAGTCGATGTGTTCTTCCTCGTTGTCGAGGATCTTCACGAACAGCTGGCGGCTCACGTAGTCGCCCACCGAGTCGGCATAGGCCACCGCCTCACGCAGGGTGACCGCGCCTTCCCGTTCCAGCGCCAGGTCGCACTGCAGGATCTCGGTCGGATTTTCGCCGATGCGCAGCTTGCCCAGCGCCTGGAAGTTCGGCAGGCCTTCCAGGAACAGGATGCGATCGGACAGCACGTCGGCGTGCTTCATTTCCTCGATCGATTCCTTGTATTCGTGTTCGGAGAGTTCCTTCAGCCCCCAGTTCTTCAGCATCTTGGCGTGCAGGAAGTACTGGTTGATGGCGGTCAGCTCGTTGTAGAGGACCTTGTTGAGGAATTCGATGACCTTGGCGTCGCCCTTCATGACCGTGCTCCTGCAGCGTGAAAACGCCGGCACTGTAGCGCGTTGGGAAAGGGCATGATTAAACGCGAATCAAAACCGTATCGAATGCCAACCGACCAACGGTCGGTTGCTACCGGCCCCGCGGATTGACGGACGACGACCGCCCGAACGGTAGCACCCGACCATTGGTCGGGCGGCCTTGGTCAGGCAACCTGGGCCAAACCCAGAACAGGCAGCGGCAGGTCGTGGGTGTTGCGGGCCTTGGCCAGCAGGTCGGCGGCCATGTCCAGGCAAGAGCCACAGGTTGCGCCGCAGCCGGTCCGCATGGTCAGTTCGGCCACGTTCGCGACACCGCTCTGGGCGGCTTCGCGGATCTGGTGGTCGGTAACCCCATTACAGATGCAGACGTACACGTGACGGACTCGGCTGACAGGCCGGAATCGGCCTGTGCGCATTTGAATCGAAACGAGAATGGTTGTCAATTTCGAAACTGAATCATTCTCGATTGGATTCAGCCAGCCTGCCCGCCACCCGGTTCGGTCTTCTTGCGCGGCCAGTAGCCCCCGCCGCGCTTGGGCGCAGGCGCGCGCTTGCGCGGGCGGTCATGCCCGGCCGCATTGCCCGGCATCCAGGCCTCTTGGGCCGACTTGGGCATGTTCTGTACCCCCGCTCCGGCGACCCCGCGTGCCAGCGGAGCCAGATGGCGCAGCGCGCGGGCATAGACCCCGCGCTTGAACATCACCACATGCTCCACCGGGTACCAGAAGTCGACCCAGCGCCACTGGTCGAACTCGGGGCTGTCGGTATGGTCCAGCTTCACATGCGACTCGTCGCCGGCCAGGCGCAGCAGGAACCACACCTGCTTCTGGCCGATACAGACCTGACGCTCATTGCGCCGCACGGCCCGTGCCGGCAGGCGATAGCGCAGCCAGCCGGGTGTCGCACCCAGCACTTCCACGTGCTCGGGCAACAGACCGGTTTCTTCCTGCAACTCGCGATACATGGCCTCGACCGGGGTCTCATCGGTGTTCATGCCGCCTTGCGGGAACTGCCAGCCATCCCGGCGCACACGTCGTGCCCAGAACACCTGCCCGTCCTGCCGCATCAGCACAATGCCGACGTTCGGTCGATAGCCGTCCGGATCGATCACGATGCGGACTCCTGAATAAAATCTACTGGTTGGGACTGTGCCATGCCGACTCCCCACTCACAAGCGTGATGGAAAAGTGTTGACAGATCCCGTTTGCCACCCCAGAATTACCGGCTCCCAAGGCTATGTAGCTCAGCCGGTTAGAGCACAGCACTCATAATGCTGGGGTCGGTGGTTCGAGTCCACCCAT
>JAEXNZ010000315.1 GCA_023439425.1 Pseudomonadota bacterium | reverse complement strand
GGTCCGGTGCTGGACGCGTTGTGCCGGCTGATGCAGCGCGTGCATGGCGACCGGGACGTACATTTTACCTGCGACGCCAATGCGCAGGGGTTGTTTGCCGGTGCCCGCGAGGACCTGGAAGAGATGCTGGGCAACCTGCTCGACAACGCGGGCAAATGGGCTGCGCACAGCATCGAGGTGAAGGTGCGCCACGAAGGTAACAGGATGCGGTTTGAGGTGCGCGACGATGGGGCGGGTTTGCCCGAAGAGGATCTTGAGCGCGTGCTGGGGCGTGGTGTGCGGTTGGATGAGCGCGCTTCCGGCAGCGGGCTCGGCTTGGCGATCGTGGCTGATATTGCCGAGAGTTATGGCGGTACGCTTACGTTGCGTAATGGTGCGCCTGGATTGGTGGCGACATTGGTGTTGCCGGCGGGTTAAGAAGCAGCCGGGCAAGCCCGGCTCTACGGGGTTACGTGTGCCCGATACGCGACGCGCCGACTATCTGCCCGCGTGCATCCACCAGCAGTCAATCGCATCCAGCACGATGTGGATCATCAACCCGATCCCGAACAATCGCGTCTTCTTGGGCACGCACAACCCTGCATACACCGCGATTGCCGGTGCGGTATGCAGGGGATGGAAGCCGATGCTGCAGCGATTCGGTGCGTAGATCGGATCGGCCAGCAGGTGGTCCAGGTCGATGATCCAGCCCAGCAGCAGCAACACCCACGCGGACAGGAAGCGCTTGCGCCAGAACATCCACGCCAGCAGTGCAGGCACTGCGGCGTGGAGAAACAGGTGGAAGATCGCGCGTGCCGTCACACCAACGGTTCGTCGGACAAATACGTATACCCGGTCAACCCGGCCTCCAGTGCCTCGGACAGCTCCTGCGCGCGCGCCGGCTCCAGCTTCGCCGCCGCCACGCGCTCGGCATAGGCCGCACGCAGGTCGTCCAGGCGGTAGCCCACGTAGTCCAGCATCACGTCGGTGGTGTCGCCGCGACGCTGCTGGGTAATGGCATAGCCGTCGGCATCGGCCACCACTTCCACCGCGTCGGTATCGCCGAACAGGTTGTGGATGTCGCCCAGGATTTCCTGGTACGCACCGACCATGAAGAAGCCGATGCGGTAGCTTTCGCCCGGCTTCATCGCGTGCAGCGGCAGCGAGGTGTCCAGGCTCTCGTTTTCCACATAGGTCTTGACCATGCCGTCGGAATCGCAGGTCATGTCGGCGATGATGCCGCGGCGGTCCGGCACTTCGTTCAGGCGCTCGATCGGCACGATCGGGAACACCTGGTCGATCGCCCAGGCATCGGGAATCGACTCGAACACGCTGAAGTTGACGAAGTACTTGTCGACCAGGCGTTCGTTGAGTTCGTCCAGCGCCGGGCGGTGGCTCTTTTCGTCGTAGCTCAGGCGCGCACGCACGCCATGCGCGATGGCATAGAACAGGTCGTCGATGCGCGCACGCTGCGGCAGGTCGATCTGGCCCAGCGCGTAGCTGGCCAGGCCTTCTGCATGGAAGTGCTGGGCTTCCTGGAACAGTTCCACCGCCGGGCGCTGGTCCAGTTCCTCGTGGATTTCGCGCAGGTGGCGGATCGCCGCCGGCTCGTCGTCATGCGCATCGGGCACACGGCCTTCCTGCGCCTGCTCTACTTCGGAAACGTTGGCGATCAGCACCGCGTGGTGCGCCGTCATGGCGCGGCCGCACTCGGTGACGATACGCGGCGGGGTCAGGCCGTGCTCTTCGCAGGCATTGGCCAGCGGCTGCACGATATTGCTGGCGTAGGCGTTCAGGCCGTAGTTGATCGAGCAGAAGCTGCGCGAACGGGTGCCTTCGTAGTCCACGCCCAGCCCGCCGCCGACGTCCACGTGGGTGATCTTCGCGCCCAGGCGCGACAGTTCCACGAAGTAGCGGGTGGCTTCACGCATGCCGTTGGCGATGTCGCGCACGTTGGAGATCTGCGAGCCCATGTGGAAATGCAGCAGGCTCAGGCAGTCGGCGTATTCGGTGTCACGCAGCGACTTCCACAGGTCCAGCAGCTGGCGCGGCGACAGCCCGAACTTGGCCTTGTCGCCCCCGCTGTTCTGCCACTTGCCTGCGCCCAGCGAGGCCAGGCGCATGCGCACGCCCAGGCCCGGCTTCACGTCCAGCGCCTTGGACTCCTCCAGCACCAGCTTCAGCTCGGAGGGCTTTTCAATGACGATGAAGGTCTGCAGGCCCAGCTTGCGGCCGATCAGGGCCAGGCGGATGTACTCGCGGTCCTTGTAGCCGTTGCAGACGATCAGCCCGCCCGGGCGCGACAGCGCCAGCACCGCCATCAGTTCCGGCTTGCTGCCCGCTTCCAGGCCGAAGCCTTCGCCGTGGTGGCTGGCCAGGGTGCCGGCCACGCCGCGGTGCTGGTTGACCTTGATCGGGTACACGGCGGTGTAGCCGCCGGCGTAGTCCCAGTCGGCCTGGGCCTGGCCGAAGGCGGCCTGCAGCTTGCCCAGGCGCTGGCCGAGGATGTCCGGGAAGCGCACCAGCAGCGGCAGCTTGGCCCCGGCCGCGCGGGCCGAATCCACAATCGTGGGCAAGGACACCACCGGGCCGTCCTGCCCCGTCGGTCTCACCACCATATGCCCCGCCGGATCCACGTCGAAGTAGCCATCCGCCCAATGCGGAATCGAGTAGGTCTTACGGGCTTGGTCGAGGGACCAATCGGTCATTGCAGTGGGCCTGGTTGGTAAAAAAGGGGGTGCATGATAACGCCTATATGCCGACAGCTCCGTTATCATGCGCGCCCGCGCCCGTGTCCAGGCTTGAACCTGAACGGGGCGGACCCCGTCCGGACGCGCCTTGTGCCGCCATCCCGGCTCCAACACCCTCCGAACAGGACCGTTACTCCATGACTGACAACAGCAACTGGTACATCGAGCATTTCGAGCGCACCGGCTCGGCCATTGGCTACCGCATCACCGGCAAGCTGGACGAGGTGCAGTCGCCGTTCCAGAAGATCGAGATCTTCCAGACCACCGACTGGGGCAACCTGATGACCATCGACGGGGCCATCATGCTGACCAGCAAGGACA
>JAEXNZ010000198.1 GCA_023439425.1 Pseudomonadota bacterium | reverse complement strand
CCATCCCGAACTCGGAAGTGAAACGCAGCTGCGCCGATGGTAGTGTGGCTCAAGCCATGCGAGAGTAGGTCATCGCCAGGGTTTACACCCAAAACCCCGCTGCTCACGCAGCGGGGTTTTTCTTTGTTCGCGAAAGCCGGGATGACGGGGTGTCTGGGATTGGTTGGGACTGGTAGCGTCGGTCGCAAGACGACGGCCGATAACCAGTGTGATCCCTATAACGCATGGACCCATGCAATCGAACGCGTGACATCTCGCGCTCACTCCGTTACGGGTCATGCCCCACCGAACGCGGTCACGCTAACGGCGGTCGACTGTCGAGCGACCCTACCGCCGTCCCCGCGCCACCATAGCGCCGACGCACCGCATTGATGAACGCGTCGCCACGCGCCCGGGCAATCAATCGCCGACCACGATGCCGGAATGCTGGGGTGTTTGGGACTGGTAGCGTCGGTCGCAAGACGACGGCCGATATTCTGCGTGATCGCTATAACGCATGGACCCATGCAATCGAACGCCTGACATCTCGCGTTCTCTCCGATCCTGGTCATGCCCTATCGAACGCGGGCACACCAACGGCGGTCGACTGTCGTGCGACCCTACCGGACATCGCGCACTTTTCTGATAGATGCGGGCGATGCGAGGCGTGATGCTTGACTCATGCCCAGTTCCCGCCTGCTCTTCGGTCGTCGCTCCATCCGCTTCGCCTACTACACCCTCACCACCACCGTGGCCAAGCGCCGCCGCCTCTTTACCGACGAAGCCAGCGTCAAATGCGTCGTAGATGCGCTACGCCAATCCGATCAGGAACACCGCTCCCGAACTCTGGCCTGGGTGGTCATGCCGGATCACGTGCACTGGCTCATGCAGCTACGCGACGACGACCTGAGCCGCTGCGTGCAGTGCTTCAAGTCCCGCTCCGCCCGCGCCTTCAACCTGCTCCACGATAGCGAAGGGACGGCAGTCTGGCAGCGTGGCTACTACGATCACTGCCTCCGCAGCCAAGACGGTCTCAGGACCCACGCCCAGTACCTGATCGAGAATCCCGTGCGCGCCGGGCTGGTCACCGCTCCCGAAGACTACCCCCATCACTGGAACCGCTGGCTGCACCAAACCCCAGCCAGCACAAACAAAAACGGCACCCCGAAGGATGCCGTTCCTGATTGAACCGAAATTCGCCGCTTACTTCGCCGCCGGCTCCGCAGCCTTGCCCTTCATCATCTCATCGCGGGCCGCCTTGAACGGGTTGCCCTCGTACCAGTTCGGCCACTTGCCAGCGGTCGCCAGCTCCTGACCCACGCCATACAGCAGCTGCAGGTCTTCCACCGTACCGTCCAGCTTCCAGGTCGTCTGGTCGTACTCATCCTTCGGCCCGTGGTAACGGTCACGCCCGTAGGCCTCCGCCGCCTTGCGGCCCGCTTCAACGCCACCGTCGCGCAGGTCTTCGCCGCCGTCGGCATACAGCGCCGGCACACCGGCCTTGGCGAAGTTGAAGTGATCCGAACGGAAGTAGAACCCGCTCTGCACCGAGGTTTCACCGTGCAGGGTGCGTTCCTGCTTGGCCGCCAGCGGCTTCAGGATGTCTTCCAGCTCCGAGCTGCCGAAGCCGGTCACGGTCATGTCCTTGGCACGACCGGCCACCGACATCGCGTCGATGTTGATCACGCCGGCAATCTTGTCCAGCGGGAAGGTCGGGTGGGTCACGTAGTACTTCGAGCCCAGCAGGCCCGACTCTTCCAACGTCACCGCCAGGAACACCACCGAACGTTCCGGTGCCGGCTTCTGCTGGGCCATTGCACCGGCAATTTCCAGAATGCCGGCCACGCCGGTGGCGTTGTCCACCGCACCGTTGTAGATGTTGTCGCCCTGCTCACCCTCGTGCTTGCCCAGGTGGTCCCAGTGGGCCATGTACAGCACCGCTTCGTCGGCCTGCTTGCTGCCCGGCAGCACGCCCACCACGTTGCGCGAGGTCTTTTCGCTGATGGTGCTCTTCAGGTCCACCGACATCTTCGCCTTCAGCGGCACCGGCTTGAAGCCGCGCTTGTTGGCATCCTTGTAGGCCTGGTCCAGATCCAACCCGGCGTCGGCGAACAGCTGGCGTGCGGCATCCGCACTCAGCCAGCCCTGCGCCGGCAGACGCGGCTCCGGATCGCCCTTGGCCGGCAGGTCATACTGCGGGCCCGCCCAGGAATTCTTCACCACGTCCCAGCCATAGGAGGCACCGGCAGTGTCGTGCACGATCAGCGCCGCGGCCGCCCCCTTGCGCGCGGCCTCTTCGAACTTGTACGTCCAACGACCGTAGTAGGTCATACGCTTGCCGTCGAACAGCTTCTCGTCGTTGACGTGGAAGCCCGGGTCATTGACGAACATGACGACCGTCTTGCCCTTCCAGTCCTGGCCGGCGTAATCGTTCCACTTCTGTTCCGGCGCATCCACGCCGTAACCGACGAACACCAGGTCGCTGCCGTCGATCTTCACTTCCTGCTGGCCGCTGCGCGTGCCGATCACCATGTCGGTGCCGAACTTCAGGTCACGGCTCTTGCCGGCCTGGTCGAGCTTCAGCACGGTGCTTTCATCGGCCGTGGTTTCGGTCATCGCCACGTCCTGGAACCAGCTGTCGCCGTTGCCCGGCTGCAGGCCGATGCGCTGCATCTGGTCGCGGATGTAGTTCACCGTGCGCTCTTCACCGGCGCTGCCGGGGGCGCGGCCCTCGAACTCGTCCGAGGCCAGGGTCTTCACCAGTTCGCCGAAGTCGGCCTCATTGATCTCGGGCGAGAACGCATGGGTGCTCGCCGCAGGCGCAGCGTCGGTGGCCGGCGCAGGCGCGGCGGCGGGGGCTTCGGGCTCGCCCTTGCACGCGGTCAGCGCGGCAGTGGCGGCCAGGCACAACAGAAGTTTGCGGGGCATCATCAATTCCTGGTGACTAAGGGCCGGTGCCCGGGCAGGGCACCGGATGAAAAGGGTATCAATCCTGCGGGGCAGTATCGGTATCGAAGGGAATCGGCTCCGCGCCATTAACCGGACCGATGGTGGCGGTGCGGTGCACGTACAGCACAACTTCGCGCTCGAACTTCAGCTCACCCGCTACCGAGGCCTTCGGGCCAATGATCACGCGCGGTTTGCGCGGCGCGGTCATCGAAATGCTGAAGCTGGGCTTTTCGATGTGGATGCCGCCCTCGACCTGCGAACCGATGCCCACGGTGATGTCACCGTTGACCGTCTTGATGCTGTTGCGCACCCGGGTTTCGACCAAGCCAATGCCACCGTTGACGGTCTCAACGCCGCCCTCGATCTGGCCACCGCGGTCGGCGAAAATGCTGCCGTTTACGGTACTGACATTGCCTGCGGTGGTGACCCGAGGGCCGAGCTTGATCCCGCCGTTGACCGTCTCTACGGCACCAATACGGGCCCCCTCCTCCACCTGGATGCTGCCGTTGACGGTGTTGACACTCTTCGCGCTGGCCCCGGCACCCACCCGGATGCTGCCGTTGACTGTATCCAGATCGCCAAACGCCTGTCCGGCCTCCACCTTGATGCTGCCGTTGACCTTGCTCACGTCCTCCAGCGCCCACGCCGGCCCGAAGGGCAGCAGCAGGGCAAACAACAGTGGGAGCGAAAACTGTCTCATGAGGTCCTCTTCGGTCGTATGGGCGGCTGGCAGGCCGCGTGCAGGAATGTCACCATGCAGTGCTGCAATCCGCATCTGCCTGAAGTCACTGGAAAGCCCTTGCGCGCCAACGCTTTTTCCTCACGCCGGGATAACAAATCCACCGCCGCGCAGGGCATGAAAGCGCGTGGGCCGCTGCTGGCGACCGCGCTGCTGCTGGTGGCCAGCTTGCTGCTGCCGGCTCCGCTGCCGGCGCAGAACTCCAAGGAAGCCGAGCGCAAGCTGCAGAAGCTGCGCACCGAGCTGAAGGGCGTGGCGCAGGAACGTCGCAGCCTTGAAGGCCAGCGTGGGCAGGCCTCGCGGCAGTTGCGCGAGGCCGATGAAAAGGTCGCGCGCACCGGGCGCGTGCTCGCCCAGACCGAAACCGCGCTGCAGACGGAAACCCGCGCACTCGAACAGGCGCAGCAGCGTCGCGCCGAGCTGGAAAAGGGCCTGGAACAGCAGCGCAAGGAGCTGGCCTCCCTGCTGCAGGCCGCCTACCGCATTGGCAACCATGCACCGCTGAAGCTGCTGCTGTCGCAGGACCGCGTGGCCGACGCCAACCGCAGCCTGGCGTATCACCGCTACCTGCAGCGTGAGCGCGCCCGCCGCATCGGCACGCTCACCGCCGACCTGACTGAACTGCAGGCGCTGGAAGCGCAGATCACCGAGCGTCGCCAGGCGCTGGAAGGCACCCGCCAACAGCAGAAGCAGCAGGCCAACGAACTGGCCAAGGACCGCCGCGACCGCGCCGCTACCGTGGCCAGCCTGGACGAGCGCTACAAGGACCGCAGCGAGCGCGAAAAGGCGCTGGGCCAGGACGCCAAGGCCCTGGAGACCCTGCTCGCCAATCTGCGCGCCGCCGCCGCGCGCGCCGAAGCCGAGCGCCGCGCTGCCGCCCGCAAGGCCGCAGCGGAAAAGGCCGCCGCCGAGAAGGCCGAACGTGAAGCCGCCGCCAGCGGTACCAAGCCGCCACCGCGTGCCATAAAAGTGCCACCGCAGGTCGCCTCCGCGCCGGCCCCGAAGGTCGGCGGGTTGGGCTGGCCGCTGTCCGGCAATCTGCTCGCGCGCTATGGCGGCAAGCTGCCCGATGGCCGCACCAGCAGCGGCGTGCTGATCGGGGCCAACGCCGGCAGCACGGTTACCGCCGTGGCCGATGGCACCGTGGTGTTCTCCGACTGGATGACCGGCTACGGCATGATCCTCATCGTCGACCACGGCAACGGCTACATGAGCCTGTACGCGCACAACGACACCCTGCTGCGCGATGCAGGTTCTGCGGTGAAGAAGGGCGATGCCGTGGCCAAGGTCGGCAACTCCGGCGGCCAGGGCGTCACGGCGCTGTACTTTGAACTGCGTCGCAACGGCCAGCCGGTCGATCCCACCTCGTGGCTGCAGCGACGCTGACGTTCAACGGGAATTTACCCCTGCTTCGCGCATAATCGGGCCGATGATTCCTCGTACAGCCTGGAGTGCTTCATGCGCGTAGCCCGTTCCGCCACCTTGCTGCTGGCCCTGCTGCCGGCGCTGTCCTGGGCACAGCAGACCGCACCGGCCGCCCAGAGCGACAGTGACGCAGCCAACAGCGAAGAGGCGGTGACCTCGCGCGTACCGCTGGAAGAGATCCGCCGCTACGTCGGTGTGTACAACGCGGTGCGGGCCGCCTACGTGGACCCGGTGGACGACAAGAAGCTGATGCAGTCGGCCATCCGCGGCCTGCTGCTGGACCTGGATCCGCACAGCACCTACTTCGACAAGGAAGATGCCGAAGCCTTCGACGAACAGGCCGAAGGTGCCTACGAAGGCATTGGCGTGGAACTGCAGCAGCAGCCTGACAACAGCAGCCTGAAGGTGATCGCGCCGATCGACGACACCCCGGCATCGAAGGCCGGCATTCTTGCCGGCGACCTCATCATCGCCATCGACGGCAAGCCGATCAGCGCCATTGAAGCCACCGAGCCGCTGCGCGGCAAGGCCGGTTCCAAAGTCGTGCTGACCATCGTCCGCGAAGGCAAGGCCAAGCCATTCGACGTGCCGATCACCCGCCAGACCATCCGCGTCACCAGCGTGCGCAGCCGCATGCTCGAACCGGGCTATGGCTATGTGCGCCTGAGCACCTTCCAGGCCGACACCGGTGCTGATTTCCAGAAGCACGTCGCGCAGCTGCAGAAGCAGGCCGGCGGCCAGCTCAAGGGCCTGGTGCTGGACCTGCGCAGCAACCCCGGTGGCCTGCTCACCGCCGCCGTGCAGGTTGCGGATGACCTGCTGGAGAAGGGCAACATCGTCAGCACCCGCGGCCGCATCTCGATAAGCGACGCGCGTTTCGATGCCACCCCGGGCGATCTGCTCAAGGGCGCACCGGTGGTGGTGCTGACCGACGCCGGCTCGGCCAGCGCGTCGGAAGTGCTGGCCGGCGCACTGCGCGACAACGGCCGTGCGCGTGTGATCGGCAGCCGCACCTTCGGCAAGGGCTCGGTGCAGACCGTACTGCCGTTGGACAACGGCGACTCGGTCAAGCTCACCACTGCGCGTTATTACACGCCCAGTGGCAAGTCCATCCAGGCCACCGGCATCGTGCCGGACGTGGTGCTGCTGCCGGAGAAGAAGGAGGGCGACGACGATCTGCCGGCCAGCCTGAGCGACTACAGCGAAGCGACGTTGCCGGGTCACCTGCGCGGCGACGACGAGGGCGGCGAAGGCTACACCGCCGGCGATGTGCTGCCGGGCGATGGTCCGATCAACGATGCACTGGCGGAGCTGAAGCAGCCGGGTTCGGTGGCGGCGAAGCAGAAGGCCGAGGCGGCGAAGAAGCCGGCGGTGGAAGTGAAGCCTGCTGCGGGAACCACACCTGCCGTGGAACCGAAACCCGCTCCGAAACCTTGACGGTAGCGCCGGCCGTTGGCCGGCCCTCATGAACGTCGGAAT
>JAEXNZ010000192.1 GCA_023439425.1 Pseudomonadota bacterium | reverse complement strand
GCTGCTGGTGGTGGTGTTCGCCTTCGGTGGCACGGAGATCGTGGCGGTGGCGGCGGCGGAAACCGAAGACCCCGAGCGCAGCATCGCCCGTGCCATCCGCACCGTGGCGTGGCGCATCCTGGTGTTCTACATCGGCTCGCTGAGCGTGATCATCGCCGTGGTGCCGTGGAACAGCGAAGCGCTGAAGAGTCCGTTTGCTGCCGTGCTGGAGGTAGCCAACATTCCGGGTGCGGCCACCGCCATCACCCTGATCGCGGTGATTGCCCTGCTGTCGGCCTTGAACGCCAACCTGTACGGGGCCTCGCGCATGATCTACTCGCTGGCCCAGCGCCGCGAAGCACCGGCCGTGCTCGGCTGGACGGACCCGCGCCAGGTGCCGATCATCGCCGTGCTGGCCAGCGTGCTGTTTGGGTTTGCCGCCACCGTGATGGAACTGTTGTTCCCGAACAAAGTGTTGCCGGTGCTGCTGAACATCGTAGGCTCCACCTGCTTGTTGGTGTGGACGATGTCGCTGCTGTCGCAGCTGATCCTGCGGCACCGGGCCAATCGTGATGGCACGCGGTTGCCGTTCCGCATGGCGGGGTATCCGTATCTGACCGTCGGAGCCCTGGCGATTCTGGCGGTCATCTTTGCGCTGCTGCTGTCGGAAGAGGTGACCCGGGTGCAGTTCCTGTCGATGGCCGCGCTGACCGCATTCATTGCGATCAGCAGTGAAGTGGCGCGGCGGGTGAGGCGGAATCGCATCGAAGAATGATTGAACGACAAACGGCCCGCAGATGCGGGCCGTTTACGGATTGGCGAAGAGGCCGCCGATGAAATCCCCGGCGCAGGGGATGCGGTAGGGTCGCACGACAGTCGACCACCGATATCATTTAACGGTGCATTGGGGCATGACCCCAAAGCGCAGAAGCGGCCTCACACACGATCCGCGATGTGCCCATCTCCCACGCCAGTAATTTCCATCGCCATTCGCAGGAACTCCGTTCGCGCGGGCCCCCGGCTGATGCCAAGATCATCAACGATCTGCAAGCAGGGAGTTCCCTGGCGTACTCGCGGCAGGACGATATCCTCAAGTACGGCTGCGTAAAACGCGGAAATGGCAGCGCGATCGGAGACGCCGATGCTCGCTGCGAGGGTGCCGCAGCGCTCACCGGAGTGGACGCGAGGCAGGCACAACTCGATCATCAGCTGTCTGGCAACCTCGGTGGCCCCTTTGCCGGCAGGCACACCTAGATCCTGCCGAACGTGGTCGTAGGACTCTCCCCCATGTACCCGAGGTTTGGCAAACTCTGTAAGGACGGCCAGCTCGAACTCGCGCATCGAAGGGCCGTTCCAGATGCCAAGGCGCTCATACGCGTCGTAGCACGTGGCACCCTCCCGCACCATGGGTAGGCCAAGCGCGTGGAGGACCTGCCGTTCCAGCTGGAGCGTAGGCTCACCAGCGGGCACGTGGAGATACCGGATCGCGGTGCGGCAGTCTGTGCCGCCGGATACGAGTCCGAAGGCGATCTGGATCTTCTGCTGCGCGTCCATGGAATCCAGTGCGGATGCAAGGCCGCGTTCAAAAAGTCCTGGCGGCATTCCCCCGGCTTGCGCGAGAGCGAACGCGGTGTACTCATTGAGGTCGTGGATGTCCTCAATTGATTGGGCAAGTGCGGTACTGGAAAGAACGGTCAGCGAATGCGGTGATGGTGCCGCGGTGGATTGGGATTTGACCCCGTCTCCTGAAAGGCGCATCAGAAGTTGCTGCGCGTCTCCACTCAATGGAGGATTGAGAACGTCCTGCAGTTTCAGAGGGTCGAGACGAGCGGAAGGCGAGGCATCCGCAGTCCGAGTTTCGGTGTGCGCAAGCGCTTCAGCGTGACCGGCAGCCTCGCTGGACACTATGCAGCGCGCTGGCAGCATCGCGGACTGGCAATTGGAGACTGTTGAGGGTCTCAACAGCGAGGTAGTCGCAGGAGTAGCGGTTCGTCTCCCCGCTGGCGCGAAGGATTTCGGAACGTCCCGGCAGGAAGGGGGCGTGTAGGTGGTTGTGACCATGTGGAATCAGGGGAACAATGAAATCCCGTCAGCGTGGGGGCTTACTGTCGATAGCGCTTTCAGATTTGTTGCAGGTCTTGCTGTCGGCGTAGCAGCCATTCCCGCTGGGAAGGATCATCTTCGACCGGAAAAGCGCGTCTTCGCTTCAGATCATGCCTCACCGTGCCCATCACCGGTATCGGCGGTCGACTGTCGTGCGACCCTGCCGCTCATCGCGTCTGGCGCTACGATGTCGACTTGTTCGGAAATGTAAAACGGTCCGCATGCGCGGACCGTTCCTTAGTCACCTGCTTATTTCCCGACGAAATCAAGCTGCCAGGTGGAAAGGATTGCGATTCGTTACATAGTTCATGGTGATCGGCTCGGAACGGGGCACGCGTGCGTCCACATTGCGGGCCGTTTTGCGCAACGCCGACTCATTCGGGGTTGTTTGCGCCGCACTATTCTGACCCTTCTTGATCTGTTGCTGGAGCGCGATGGGGAGCGACTTTGTAATGGCGGACACAGGCATCTCGATGTGGTCTCTTTAACTCATGAGGGGGGGGCAGGGTACTGAACGTGCTACTGCCGTTCTTCCATGAATCAATCGATATGCGCTATGGGCCAAAACTCACACTGCTCCTTGGAACTGATCTCGGATCATGTCCCACATGAGGCCTCGAGCCTCGCTGAAGTAGAAGGATCCAATGGTGTCCCTCAGGTTCGAGTAGTCGTCGGAAGTCGTGGCCGCCTTTCGCGAGACAAGGTCTTGGATGCTGGGAGCAATGTGTTCGATGGCCCCCTCAATCCACTCGGCTCGATGGTCGCCGCAGCTTTCGCGCGCGTAACGAAGCGTGTCAATTGCGTCAATGTCGCTGGTATCCATGCCTCGATTACGCAATTCCATGGCGATTTCGGAAGGCGTCTCTGAGGAGTAGAAGGAATTCCTGAGCGCAGCCTCTTCGTCGAAGCAATCCTGGCAAAGGCGCTCTGCGTATTCTCGAAGCTCCTGCGCATTTGCATCGGACAGAGCGAGTGTCCGAAGTTGCTTTTCAAGCGAATGTGTTGCATCCGGTGGGGTCGCTGCATCGAAAGTGGCAGATGCCTGGTGAATTTGGGGGGAGGTCGGGCTGGCCGCGTCTTGCGAAGCCGCTGCATTCTCACCAAGTGCCCTTACCAGAGAATGCCAGTTGTTCTCGGAAGCAATGCGCATTGGTGTCGTGTAGTTTCCATTGATGCGCTGCCGCGCTTCAGCCTGGGTGACGGTCCTGTTTGTCTTGTGGATCAGAAGGGGTGTATCCACGTTGGCCCCGTTTGCCACCAGCCACTTCGCGGCGTCAATACTGGCGTTCCTGTTCTCGGCAAAGGCCTTGACTGCATAGCTCAGTGGAGTACTGAGGCCGGTACGCGTAGTGGGATCGACATCGCCGCCTGCTTTGAGGAGCCGTTGCATTACGGAGACGCCCCCCGGCGCGGTGGCAGCTAGATGCATGGGTGTCCGGAATGCACCATTCGTGGCATTGACGAACTCAAAGAGACTGCCCTTATCGCCTGGGTTCATCTGCTCATGCTTGTTCAACAGGGCGTCGACCGCTTCAGTCTTGCCCTGCTTGGCTCCCAGGTGAAGCGCAGTCGAGCCGGACTTGTCCCCGGTGTGCAGCGCGATGTGCGGGGCGTTGAGGATGGCCTTCAGTGCAGTGGGGTTATCCAGGTTCACCGCATGGTGAAGGAGCGACCACTGTTCCATGCCCGTACCTTTGACGCGGTCTTTGGCGTTGATGTTGTCCACGCCGTTGGTGATGGCGTCCAGCAGCAGTGTGGTCTTTTCATGGTTGCTGCGCGCCGGATCGCGCAACGTCGCGAAGACATCGGCTGCCTTCGTGCGAGTTGGGCGAGTCTGATTGGAGACCAGAGAGGGCGTGGCTGCCGATTCGGAGGTGGTGGCCGCATTTGTGGCCGCTGGGCCTGTCGACCGTTGCGCGCCGGGTATTGCGGCCTGGGAAACGGTTGAGTTGATTGGAAGCATCCGGAGGTGGCTCCTGAATCTATGGCGGCCGGAGATGCTGCCAGCCCCTTTGGATGATGGCTTCCAGAAAGTCTTCATTGCGATTGGTGCGGTGCCGGAGCCAACGATCACTGCTGGGTCGCATGATCTTCGATCGGTGAGATGCTTCTTGGCTTGAGGTCATGCCCCAACGTGCCGATCACCGTTATCGGCGGTCGACTGTCGTGCGACCCTACCATTGCCCTCCCCGAGTCCCATCCATACCAACAAAAACGGCCCGCTTGCGCGGGCCGTCTTCGTTTCATCAGCGCGCAGCAGCCTTAAACCGCCACACCCTCATCTTCCTTGTACGCATCAATCGGAATGCACGCACACATCACGTTCTTGTCGCCGTACACGTTGTCCACGCGGGCCACCGGCGGCCAGTACTTCTGCTGCTTCAGGCTGGCCAGCGGGAAGGCGGCCAGTTCGCGCGGGTAGGCGTGTTCCCACTCGCTGCCCGACACGGCCGTTGCGGTGTGCGGGGCGTTCTTCAGCGGGTTGTCCTCGCGGTCCAGGCGGCCGTCTTCGATCGCGGCGATTTCCTCGCGGATCTGGATCATCGCGTTGATGAAGCGGTCCAGCTCATGCAGCGATTCGCTTTCGGTCGGTTCCACCATCAGCGTGCCGGCCACCGGGAAGCTCAGGGTGGGGGCGTGGAAGCCGAAGTCGATCAGACGCTTGGCCACATCTTCCGCCGCTACACCCGAGGTCTTCTCCAGCGGACGCACGTCCAGGATGCACTCGTGCGCGACCAGACCGTTGCGACCGGTGTACAGGGTCTTGTAGTACGGAGCCAGACGCTTGGCGATGTAGTTGGCGTTGAGCAGAGCCACCTGGGTGGCCTTGCGCAGACCGGCCGTGCC
>JAEXNZ010000157.1 GCA_023439425.1 Pseudomonadota bacterium | reverse complement strand
ATCCAGCAGCAGCCGGGCAAGCCCGGCTCTACGGGAGCCATCCACGCGCGAAGGAAGCCATCCATGCGCGGAAGGGAGCCGTCCACGTGCGGAGGTGCGCCCATCCACGCGCAAAAGAAAACCGGCTCCCCGAAGGAAGCCGGTTTCCAGAGATCCACATCAGGCGACAATGATTACAGCGCCTGCATCTCTTCGTTCGCGTTGCGCTTTTCCTTCACCGGAGCTGCAGGAGCCACCGGAGCCGGCGGGGTCAGCATGACCGCTGCGCTGGTGTCGGCCGGCACTTCCAGGAACGGCAGGTTCAGCGCTGCGCTGGTCTGGCCACGGATCTCGTTGGTCAGTGCCGCGCTGTCGTTGAGCTTGCGCCCGTAGGACGGCACGATCTCCTTCAGGCGCGCTTCCCAGCCGGCTGCCATCTGTTCCGGGAACGCCTTCTTCAGCAGGTCAAGCATGATCGGCGGCGAGGTCGAGGCACCCGGCGATGCGCCCAGCAGGGCCGCAATCGTGTGGTCCTTGTCGGGCACGATCTCGGTGCCGAACTGCAGCACCGAACCCTTTTCCGGATCCTTCTTGATGATCTGCACGCGCTGGCCGGCAGTGACCAGTTCCCAGTCCTCGCGCTTGGCGGTCGGGAAGTACTTCACCAGTTCGGCCTGGCGGTCTGCATCTTCCAGACGGGCCTGGCCCATCAGGTACTTCACCAGGTCCAGGTTCTCCAGGCCCACGTCCAGCATGCCCGCCACATTGTTGTGGTTCACCGACGAATACAGGTCGAACCACGAACCGTGCTTCAGGAACTTCGTGCTGTACAGCGCGAACGGCCCGAACAGCACCACCGGCTTGCCGTCCAGCTTGCGCGAATCGAGGTGCGGCACCGACATCGGCGGTGAGCCGGTTTCGGCCATGCCGTAGGCCTTCACGCTGTGACGGCTGGCAATCGCCGGGTTCTTGAACGCCAGGAACTGGCCGCCGACCGGGAAGCCTGCGTAGTTCTTCGATTCCGGAATGCCCGACAGCTGCAGCAGCTTCAGCGCCGCACCGCCCGCACCAATGAAGACAAAGCGCGACTTCACCGTCGATTCCGTGCCCGACTTCAGGTCGGCCACGGTCACGTTCCAGCTCTTGTCGTCGTTCTGACGCAGCGTACGCACTTCATGCTCCAGGTGCAGCTTGAAGTTCGGGCTGCGCTGCAGGCCGGTGGTGAGCTGGCGGGTGATCACGCCGAAGTTCACGTCCGTGCCCAGCGGCATCCAGGTCGCGGCCACCTTCTGGTTCGGGTCACGCCCTTCCATCAGCAGCGGGGCCCAGGCCTTGATCTGTGCCGGGTCTTCCGAATACTGCATGCCGTAGAACAGCGGGTTCTTCGACAGCGCCTGCTGGCGCTTGTGCAGGTAGGCAATGTTGTCATCACCCCAGACGAAGCTCATGTGCGGGGTCGGGTTGATGAAGTCGCTCGGCTGGCTCAGCCGGCCTTCCTTCACCTGGTGCGACCAGAACTGGCGCGAGACCTCGAACTGCTCGGCAATGCCCACCGCGCGCTTGGTCTCGATGCTGCCGTCCGGCAGTTCCGGGGTGTAGTTCAGTTCGGCGAAGGCCGAATGCCCGGTGCCCGCGTTGTTCCAGCCGTCGCTGCTTTCCAGCGCCACGCCGTTGAGGCGCTCGTAGACCTCGATGTTCCAGTCCGGCTGCAGTTCCTGCAGGAAGGTGGCAAGGGTGATGCTCATGATGCCGCCGCCGACCAGCACGACGTCGACCGGCTTGTCATTTTCCGCCGCCGGGACCGAGCGCTGGTACAGGGGCCAGTACAGGAACACGGCCGCTGCCAGCAGCAACAGCACGAGCAGGCCGAGGACGACCTTGGCTAACTTTTTCATGGATATCTCTTAGGGGGAGATGGGAGGAGGATGACCACGCCCTGGGGAAGAAGCGTGAAGAAACAACCGTTTGGCGCATCCTGGGGGCAATTTTAGCCCGAAACGGTACGGATTTGGTGCAACGCAGCATCACGTGGCGCGGGTCGCTTCGCCCTTCAATCCGCAGACAGGCTGAAATACTCCGCCAGGAAATAGGCGCACTGGTAGAGCAACGCTGCCGTCGCCAGTGCCACGTGTACCCGACGGCTCCGACTGGCCATCCCCACCGCCGCCACCGTCAGCATCACCGCCGTATGGATCGGGTAGGCCTCCCCCAGCATCACCCAGCGGCTGTGGCCCTTGATCGCGGTGTCGCCGAGGTCCAGCAGAGTGACCAGCGCCAGCATCCCGAAGAACCCGCCGCGGCGCTGCAGCAGGTAGTGCTCGTAGCTGTCGTAATCGCGCAGGTCGTCCGGAAACAGCAGCACGCACAGCAGGTACCAGCTGGCGCAGTAAGCCAGGACGAACAGGTACAGCCCGAAGGTCCAGCGATGCACCTGCATCAGCCGGAACTCCCACCACCAGAAAGTGACCACCGAAATCAGCGCCCATAGCACCCAGGCGATATGCAGCCACGAGCAGCCCCGGCGTGCCGGGTTCTCGATGATCTGCGCCAGCCCGCGC
>JAEXNZ010000086.1 GCA_023439425.1 Pseudomonadota bacterium | reverse complement strand
GAGACGGCCGCTGCTCGTGAGATCCATCAATCCCTGCAACATCGGCCCACCGAACATGGCCAGCGTCTGCCCACTTCCGGTAGGCGTGTGCAACAGCCCCGACTCACCGGCCAGATAGTGCCGCCACACCGCCTGCTGGAACGGCAAGGGCTTCCATCCGCGCCGGTCGAACCAGGCACGAAGCCGCGCCATTGCTTCCCGCCGTGTCACCGCGCGAGCGCCTGCAACTGGGCCAGGGTGTCCGCTTCGCGCGCCGGCTTGTCCTGTCGCCAGCGCAGGATGCGCGGAAAGCGCACGGCGATGCCGGACTTGTGCCGGCTGCTGCGATTGACTGCCTCGAATCCGAGCTCGAAAACCTGCTCGCCGGGCACGCTGCGAACCGGTCCGAAGCGCTCCAGCGTATGCGCGCGGATCCACCGGTCCAGCGCCAGGATCTCTTTGTCGTCCAGCCCCGAGTAGGCCTTGGCCACGGGCACCAGTCGGTCGCCGTCCCACACCGCAAACGTGTAGTCCGTGTACAGCGTGCTGCGACGTCCGTGGCCCGCCTGCGCGTAGATCAGTACCGCATCGATGGTCAGCGGCTCGACCTTCCACTTCCACCAGTCGCCGCGCCGGCGACCGCTCTGGTAGGGCGAGTTCTCCCGCTTCAGCATCAAACCTTCAACGCCGCGCTCGCGGGCTTCGGCACGCTGTGCGGTGGCATGTTCCCAACTGTCGGCAACCACGGCAGGCGACAGCGTGATGCGTGGATCCTGCAGTGCCTCCAGCACCGCTGCCAGCTGTTGTCGTCGCCGCAGCAGCGGTTGTGCGCGCAGGTCCTCTCCGTCGAGTTCCAGCAGGTCGTAGGCGAGCACGCGCACGGGTGTATCGCGTAACGTCTTCGGACCGGGTTTGCGGCGCTGGATGCGGGTCTGCAGGGCGGTGAAGGGCAGCGGGTGGGCATCTGCCTCGCGCCAGCCCAGCAGCTCGCCGTCGATCACCGTGCCTTCGGGCAGAGCCGCGGCGGCCTGTTCGATCTCTGGAAAGCGCCCATCCAGGCGTTCTTCTCCGCGCGACCACAGCGCCACTTCGCCCTGGCGCTTGAGCAGTTGCAGGCGGATGCCGTCCCACTTCCACTCCATCACCCATTCCTGCACCGGGCCCAGGCTGTCAGGTGAGGCTTCCAGCGGAGAAGCGAGGAAGAACGGGTAGGGTTGCTGCCGGTCCTGCGGCAGTTCTTTCACTGACAGCAAGGTGGACAACAGATCGGGCGAGGGCACCCAGTCGCCGAGCATGCGCTGCGCAATGCGCGCGATATCCAGCCCCGAAAGCTCGGCCAGGGCCTGCTGCACAAGTCGCTGCGACACGCCGACGCGCAGCGCGCCGGTGAGCAGTTTGTTGAAGACAAACCGTTCGCCTGCGGGCAACTGCTGCCAGCCGGTCATCACCGCTGTGCGGCGCACGTCTTCGGACTGGTTGGCCACGCTGAGCAGGTGCTGCTCGATCCACTCGGCCAGCGGGCGGTCAGCAGCCGGTTCGGTGGGATCGTCCAGCAACAGGGTCAGGGTTTCGGCCAGATCGCCGACCTGGTCATAGCTGTCGTTGACCAGCCAGGGCGGCAATCCGGAGGCCTCGCTGATCCAGGCGCGCAGTTCGGTACTCGACGCGATCCGGCGCCGTGCGCCACCGACCTTGCCGCCATTCAGCAGATACAACGCCCACGCTGCGTCATGTGGACGCGCCGTGCGGAAGTAGGCGACCAGTGCGGCCCGCTTGTCCAGCGTGGCGGTGCTGCGGTCCAGCCGCTGGTACAGCGCGGCAAACGCTTTCATTCCTCGTTCCCGAAGTCGGTACGGAAGGTCTCTGCGGCCACGCCACGTTCGCGCAGGAACGGCACCAGCGCATCGGTGTTGCCATGCGTGGCGATCACCCGCTGCGCGCCGGTCTGTTCAATGGTCTGCAGGAGGGCTGGCCAATCGGCGTGGTCGGAGACCACAAAGCCACGATCCACGTTGCGCCGACGCCGATTGCCGCGCAGCTGCATCCAGCCCGATGCGAAACCCAGCTGATGGCGACCGAAGCGGCGCAGCCAGGGCGTGCCGGCGGCCGAAGGCGGGGCCAGAATCAACCGGCCGGCCGCATCCGGCGTGCGCCCTTGTTCAGCCACCGTGTCGGTGGCCAGCATGCGCACGCCGGCTTGGCGATACACCTCCACGCCATTGGCAATGGCGCCATGCAGCCATGCGGGTTGGTCATCCAGCGGCCACAGCTCGGCCAGCACGCGTTGCGCCTTGCCCAAGGCGTAGCACAGCAATATCGCGGCCTCGCCACGCTGCGCGCATTCCTGCCGCCAGGCAACGATGTCGGCGGCGACCGCGGCGGTGTCCTGCCAGCGGTAGATCGGCAGTGCGAACGTTGCTTCGGTGATGAAGGTATCGCAGCGCACCACTTCAAACGGCGCACAGGTCGGATCGGCTTGCCGCTTGTAATCCCCGGAGGCGACCCATACCTGGGTTCCGTCGTCGATCCGCACCTGCGCCGAGCCCAGCACATGGCCCGCCGGATGCAGCGAGACCTGCACGCGGCCGAGGGTGAACGATTCACCATAGGCATGCGCCTGCAACGGAACGTCGCCCAGCCGCCAGCGCAGGATAGACACGCTGTCCCGGCTGCAGTGATAGAAGCCCATTCCGCTGCGTGCGTGGTCGCCGTGGCCATGGGTGATGATCGCGCGCGGCACCGGTCGCCATGGATCGATATGGAAGTCGCCGGCAGGGCAATACAGACCTTCCGGACGCAGAACCACCAGGTCGTCGAGTTCGCGGGATGCTGGCATGTGGGCACTGTGGCGGTGTTGCCGTGCACAAGATGAGAACCGGCATCCACGTACGCATCATGAAGTGTGCGCGGCTGAACAGCCGGTACCTGTGCAATCCGGCAGAATCGGAGCAACCGCCAGGAGGCCGTCTACTCATGTCCGATCCGTCCGCATTCGACACGCATCATGTCGAGAACCAGCCGCCACCGTTTGGCGGGCGCAATCTGTGGGCCGATGACGTGGCACTGTCAGATGCAGTCCAGCGCGAAGGCGGTGCGGCCTTCGTTCCGCAATTGCAGCAGTATGCCGGGTTGGCCGGCGACAGCCTGTATCGCCTGGGCTTCGATGCCAACCGCGACCGGCCGCGTCTGCGTACCCATGACGCGCAGGGCCACCGTATCGATCTAGTCGAATTCCACCCGGCTTACCACCAGTTGATGGAGGCGGCCAAGCGCCATGGCGTGGCCGGCCTGTCGTGGCACGATGCCCGACCCGGCGCGCATGTAGCGCGGGCCGCACTCAGCTATCTGCACCATCAAGCCGAAGCCGGTACCAGCTGTCCGCTGACCATGACGCATGCCGCAGTGGCGGTGCTGCGGCAGTATCCAGCGCTGGCAGAATGGGCGGCCAAGGCGGCGGCACCGCATTACGATCCGCGCGACGTACCGATTGCCGATAAGGCTGGTATCACGCTGGGTATGGGCATGACCGAGAAGCAGGGCGGTTCGGACGTGCGCAGCAACGCCACCCGAGCCGAATTGCAGTCCGACGGCAGCTATACGCTGGTCGGGCACAAGTGGTTCTTCTCCGCGCCGATGTCCGATGGGTTTCTGGTGCTGGCACAGGCCACAGGTGGGTTGACCTGTTTTCTGATGCCCCGGCGCCTGCCGGATGGAAACCGCAATGCATTCCGGCTGATGCGCCTGAAGGACAAGCTGGGTGACTGGGCCAACGCCTCCAGCGAGGTTGAGTTCTGCGGTGCATGGGCGCAGCGGGTCGGCGAGGAAGGGCGTGGCGTCGCCACCATCATCGGCATGGTGATGATGACCCGGCTGGACTGCATGCTGGGGGCGGCTGCAGAAATGCGCATGGCCCTCGCGCAGGCGCTGCATCACACGCGACACCGGCACACGTTTGGTCAGCGCCTGTGTGACCACGCGCTGATGGCCAATGTGCTCGCTGATCTGGCGGTGGAATCGGAAGCGGCCACCAGTTTCGCCCTGCGCGTGGCCCGTGCGGTCGACCAGGCCGCGCACGATCCGCAGCAGGCCGCGTTTGCGCGCATCGCCACCGCCGTCGGGAAATACTGGGTGTGCAAGCGTGCAGCGGTGTTCATCAATGAAGCGCAGGAGTGCCTGGGCGGTGCCGGCTATGTGGAGGAATCCATGTTGCCGCGCCTGTACCGGCAGGCACCGCTCAACTCGATCTGGGAAGGCAGTGGCAACATCCAGTGCCTGGATGTGCTGCGCGCATTGGGGCGTGAGCCGCAGGCGCTGGCGGCAGTGGAGGATGAACTGGACAGCGCGCAAGGCCGTGACGCTCGCTATGACACCTCGCTGCAGTGGTTGCGTGCGCAGCTGGTGCAGGTGCCGGCTGAAAACCAGGCGCGGGTGATATGCGAGCGTCTGGCGCTGCAACTGCAGGCGGCGGTCTTGCTGCGCGCACAAAGCCCGGTGGCATCGGCGTTCGTGCGTGCGCGCCTGGGCGGTGAGCACGGCCTGGCGTTTGGGACGCGGCCGGCGGACATCGACTACGCCGCGATCATGCAGCGGGCGCTGCCGTAGAGCCACGCAGGGCGTGGCTCTACGGGGCTTTGGTCAGCGCTTGGCTTCGTCGGCGTTCTTCTGGGCGTCGTCCGCCACGTCGCGGGCCTTGTCGGCCACCTTCTGCGCGGCGGTCGCGGTCGCGTCGCTGGCGTGGGCGGCGGCATCCTTGGCCGCGTCCTTGGCTTCTACTGCTGCCTCGGAGGTGGCGGCGGCAGCGCGGTCGAGCGCAGGCTGCACATCGGCGGCGGCCTGCTGCGATGCAGCGGCCGCTTCGTCAGCCGCGTTGCGGGTCGAGGCGGCTGCCTGGTCCACGGCTTCGCGTGCGGCGGCCGCTGCGCTGTCGGCGGCCTGCGCGGCATCGTCGCGGGCCTGTTCGGCTTCCGGACCCTTGCAGGCGGCCAGGGCCAGCACCAGGGAAGCGGCCAGCAGGGTCGGGGTGATCAAACGGAGGTTCATGGCGCGCACCTGTTTCATCGGAGGGGACGCAAAGCCTATTCATCCCCCCGTGAAGACCCGGTCGTCCGAGGCCCCGGTAGGTGCCCACCTTGGTGGGCACATCGCAGGCAAAGAAAAAGCCGCTGGCGAACCAGCGGCTT
>JAEXNZ010000034.1 GCA_023439425.1 Pseudomonadota bacterium | reverse complement strand
CGGCTCTACAGAGGCTGGCATTTCGCGGCCGCTTTGGTGCCGGACAAGGCCCGGTACTACGGGATCGCGATGCTGTTGACATCAGGTGCAGCCAGAGCGGTGCATGCTGTGCGCACCACCACCTTGTAGGAGCCCGCCATGCGCCTTTCTTTGTTGCTGCTGGTCAGCTGTGCCCTGCCCCTGGCTGCCTGCAGCCAGCCCCCCAAAAGCAATGCCGAAGAGCCGCCACAGGCGGTGGTCGATCCGATTCCGGTGGGTAGCACGCCCACGCCGTGCCGACCGGAGGCAGTGGAGAGCCTGGTTGGCAAGGTCGCCGATGCGGCCCTGGTGGAAAAGGCAGTGAAGGACAGCGGGGCCAAGCATTCACGTGTGGTCAAGCCGAACATGGCGGTGACCATGGACTTCCGCGAGGATCGTCTGACCATCCATGTGGATGCGCAGAACCGGATCGAGCGCATCGGGTGTAATTGATTCTGCGCTTTGACGCGCATGACGCGTCACTACGGATGCGTAGTGACACGCCATGCGTGTCATGCGTGATGCCAATCGAACTCAGCGAAGCGACTGCGCGGTGCCGTTGGCCAAGGCCTGATCAATCGCGCTGCGGATATCACGCGCCATCTTCGCCGACACCTGGCTCTGCTGCTGTGCCAGTGCCTGCTGCTCACGCACCAGCCCCTGCTGCTGGCGCGCCAGTTCCTGCTGCTGCTTCGCACTGACCGCTGCCATTTCTGCCTCCGCCTGCGCACTGGCCTGACGTGCGGCTTGGTTGGCCATCTCGGCCGCGTCCAGCGATGCCATCGCCTGGCGGCTGGCGTGCAGGGAGATCTCGCCCATGCGCTTGCCCAGCTCGCCCTGACGGGTACCGAGCAGACCCTGCTCATGCCCCAGCTTCGCGACTTCCTGCTGGGCCAGGGTGAGCGACTTCATCAACGCCGGATCATTGATGAGATAGCGCTGGTTGCCCCGTCGTGCCCACAGCACGCGGTTGCTGCCACTGGCATCGCGCTTGGCCTGTTCGATGTCGGCCATCGATCCGTCGACGAAGAAACTGTTTTCCCGGTCCAGCAGCACGAAGGCCTGCGCCGGCTGGTGCGACAGATCCAGGCGGCCGGTGGTGACCATGTGGGTCCGGGTGACGGAACGCGTCTCAGCGTCCGGTGCCGGAGGAGCCGGGGGGGCGGCCGGGGCCGCAGGCGCTACCGGAGGACGTGGAGCGGCGACCGGCTTGGGGGCTGGTGCAGGAGCGGGCACGCCGCTGGGTGCCGGCATGGCGCGCACGGCAGGAGCTGCGGGTGCAGCCGGCACGGCCGGAACGGCGGGCGTGGCCAGCGCCGGTGGTGCGGGCGGAGCCGGTGGCGGCGGCGGCACGGCTGCCACCAGTCGCAGCGGAGCCACACCAACGAGCACGAACAGCACGGTCACCCCCACCGACACCACACGCGGCAGCGTGCCGGTCTGCTGCAGGGTCAGCAGACGTCGCTTCAGGCTGCGGAAGTTCGGCGACGCGCTGGCGACGCCGACCGCCGGGCGCGGGGCCACCCCAAGCTGCACCAGCAGGCGACCGTAGTCATGGCGGCAATGCCCATGACCGGCTACCACGGCGCTGTCGCAGGCTTCCTCGCGGGCCAGCGAATACTCGCGGGCCGCCAGATGCACCAGCGGGTGGAAGAACAGCAGGTGCTGCGCGAGTGCAGGCAGCAGACCCCACCACAGATCACGGCGCTGCAGATGCACCAGCTCATGTGTCAGCGCCATGTCCAGGTCGTCAGCGGCCATCGTCGGCAGCTCGCGCGCCGGGAGCAGAAGCACCGGATTCCACGGCCCGATCAACTGCGGAGAGTGGATCTGCGCAGAAATCTTCAGCTGCGGCGCACGCGTGAGACCATGTGCTTCAGCCGCCAGTTGCAGTGCCTGCTGCAGGCCATCGTCAGTGCATTGGGCAGCGTTACGCCCCAGCGCGCGACTCTGCCGGTAGGCATGCACGTTGCGCACCAGCATCAGCAGCACACCCGACGCCCACAGTGCGAACACCAGCAGCGGCCAGGCCGGGGCGTCTGCCGCCGGAACCAGAGCAAAGCTGGAGGGCAGCGCGGTTTCAACCGCCATCGGGGCCAGTGCCGAGGCCTGCTGCAGCATCGGCTGCGCGGCCATCACGGCGGTGTCGATGCCAGGAGCCGGCAGCACCGCCAGTTCCAGCGGACTGCTCCATACCAACCCAAGCACGGCCTGCAACGCCACCAGCCACCACAGGCGGCAGCGCGTGGCGGCGGGCAGGCGTGGCAACCACCGGCACACGACCCACACCAGCGCCACCAGCACAGCGCTCTGCAGGCTGGTCCAGCCCAGGCGCACCAGCAGTTCGGTCATCATCGTTTCCATCGCTCAGCCCTCCCGCCGACGCGACTGCAGCTGGGCCACCAGGGCTTCCAGCTCAGCCAGTTCCTGATCACTCACTTCCGCCTTGTGCGACATGAAGGCCACGAACGGCGATACCGAGCCCTGCAGGGTTTTTTCCACGAAGCTGGCAACCGCGCCCTGCACCACCGTGTCCTGCTCGCCGGTGGCGGCATAGCGGTACACGCCGTCGACCTGCTCGCGGGTCAGGTAAGCCTTGCCGCGCAGGCGTTCCATCATGGTCAGCACGGTCGAGCGGGCCAGCCCACGCGCCTCGCCGAAGCCGGCAGCCACTTCGCCGACACTGGCCGTTTCCTGTTCCGCCACATACTGCAGCAGGGCCAGCTCCTGGTCCCCGATGGTCTTCCCACGCATGACACGCTCCGATGACTACACGTGTCGTCACCATGCCCGTGACTACAATTGTCGTCAAGTGCCGGAGGATACCGGCCGACGAACGGTCGAAGCGCGCTTGGTAGAGCCGGGCTTGCCCGGCTGCTGCTCACCCGTGCGGCCCACCCATCACCGGCAGCACCACGCCACTGATGTAGCTCGCAGTGATCGGCGAGGCAAGAAACACATAGGCCGGCGAAAGCTCCTCAGGCTGCGCGGCACGCCCCATGTCGCTGCTCTTCCCGAATTTGGCTACGTCAGGAGCCTGCTTGTCGGCGGGATTCAGTGGCGTCCACACCGGCCCGGGGGCCACGGCGTTGACGCGTATGCCACGCGGCAGCAACTGGCTGGCCAGTGCCTTGGTGAACGCATGGATCGCCCCCTTGGTCGAGGAATAGTCGATCAGCGACTTGCTGCCGAACAGCCCGGTTTCAGAACCCGTGTTGATGATGCAGTCGCCCTCTTCCAGATACGGCAGTACCGCACGTGCCATCTGGATGTAACCCGCGATGTTGGTCTGCAGGGTTTCCTGGAGGTGATCGTCTTCCAGGTCTTCCAGGCGATGGCAGTGCAGCTGGAAGGCGGCGTTGTTGACCAGAATGTCCACTCCGCCCCAGGCTTTGACCACCTGTTTGACGGACTTGTCGCAGAAACGGGAATCGCGGACATCGCCTTTGATGACGATGCTACGGGTGCCCTCGGCCTCCACATGTTCGCGGGTGATCCGCGCGTCTTCATCCTCGTCCAGATGCAGCACGGCTACGTCCGCGCCTTCGCGCGCGAACAGCACCGCCACTGCGCGACCGATGCCGGAGTCAGCACCGGTGATGATGGCGCGCTTGCCCTGCAGCTTGCCGCTGCCGACGTAGTCGGGCGCGAGGAAGCGCGGCTCCAGCTGCAGTTCGTGTTCATTGCCGGGCTTCGCGATGTGCTGGCCCGGCATTTTCTCCGGCTGTTTGCGGCTACCGGCCTGGGTTGCCTTCTTTGCGCTCTTCTTCGTGGCACGGGCGTCCTTGGCCTTCTCCTGATCCTGCAGGCGACGTTGGCGGGCTGCCACGCGCGCAGCGCGAGGATCCTCGGCCGCCGCCTTGCGGGTGGCGGTCTTCACCACCGGGGTGCGCTTGCGCGCCTTTTCAGCAGTTGCGGATGATGCGGTCGTACCCGCGCGCTTGCGGGCCTTCTTGGCGGTGGCCATGGATATCCTCCCGTTGCAGTAGGAGCGTCCCAGTCTGCGGATAAGGGGGAACAGCGACGGTGAATGGCATGTGCGCGTACCGTGCAGGCGTTCATCTGCTGCATACGCCCGGCGAGGCACGCTCTCGTTCTCAATACAAGGAGTCTGCCGCCATGCTTCGTACGATGCTTTCTGCTGCCGCGCTGGTGGCTCTGACCGCCTGCAGCACCTCGCAGGTGGCCAGCGTGCAACCCATCGACGGCGTGATCTCCGGCCAATGCCATGTGGACATGGTCCGCGGCGCGGTGGGGCTGGCCGCCTCGTATGCCACCGTGGAACGCGCGCGGGTGGACAGCGACAGCCTGCAGGTGCAGGTGATCGGGTCGCGTCAGGCGGAGACCGGAGCCACCGCGAGTGGGGTGGCCAATCCGTCGCCGGGGGCGGAAACGGGCGGTGAGCGGTTGACTATTGAGACCGGGCGGACGAACAACATCACGGCTGTTTATTGCGGGTAGGAGCAGCCGGGCAAGCCCGGCTCTACGGTACCGCGTCGTTCGTTACCTGGGTGCGTAGCCATCGGCGTTACGTTTTGACGGCGCGGCGGGCGCTGCGCAGGAAGCGCAGGGTGGCCGCCTCCCATTGGCGTTCGCCGCGCAGGCCGGCCAGCTTGGCCAGGCTGCCGGCGCGCCAGCCTTCAAACACGCTGGGGTCGATGTAGGCCTTGCGGCACACCGAGGGCGTGTTGCCCAGCAGGGTGGCTACTTCGCAGACGACCTGCTTCTGCAGCGCCGCCAAGGCGCGCTCGCTGGGCTTTTCAGGCAGTTCGGTGGCGGCGAACTGTTTCAGCGCGGCCACGGTACCGCCCCAGGTGCGGAAGTCCTTTGCGCTGAAATCCTCACCCATGGCGTCGCGCAGGTAGGCGTTGACCTGCCCCGAATCCACCGGCTGCAGGGTGCCGTCGTCATCGCGGTACTGGAACAGCGCCTGCCCCGGCAGCTGCTGGCAGCGCCGGATCAGTTCGACCAGTCGCTTGTCATCAATCTCCACGTCCTGCACCTGGCCGGACTTGCCACGGAAGTGCATGCGCGCGCGCCCGCCACGGACCAGCGCCAGATGGTGGTTGCGCAGCGTGGTCAGCCCATAGGAGCGGTTGTCGCGGGCGTACTCGGGGTTACCCACCCGCACCAGGGTGTCGGCCAGCAGCGAGATCACGATGGCCAGCACTTTGTCCTGTGGAAAGCCGGGCAGCTTCATGTCGCGGCGCAGCCGTCGTCGCAGCGCGGGCAACGCCTTGCCGAAGGCGATCACGCGATCAAACTTGCCGTCACCGCGCACCCGCGCCCAGTCGGCGTGGTAGCGGTACTGCTTGCGCCGTCGCGCATCGCGGCCGGTGGCCTGCAGATGGCCGTTGTCCAGCGCGCAGATCCACACGTCGGTATACGCCGGCGGAATCGCCAGCGCGCGGATCCGCGCCAGCGTGGCCGCGTCGCGCACTACATGCCCGTCAGCATCGCGGTAACTGAAGCCTTTGCCGGCACGGCGGCGGGCGATGCCCGGCTGCTCGTCGCTGACATAGCGCAGGCCGGCGGCGCGGGCGGCCTGGGCTTCGGGGGTGGCAGTACGTCGGACAGGCATGAACAGACATCGGAACCGGGAAGGTCAGTGTCGTGACCGCGTTGCCTCCGGCGCGTCAATAACAGAAGACAAACACCTCACACCCTGGTTGGCGATATGCTCCATGGCTTCCTGGTCTTCCACCTTCCGGAGTCTCGATGTCGTCTCTGTCTTCCCGCGCCCCCCGTTCGTTCCGTCCCCTGCTGATGGGAGCGGCCCTGGTTCCCGCCCTGCTGCTGCTCGGTGCCTGCAAGGCCCCGCCGATGGACGAGCAGGAAGCGGCCACCGCCCACGCACAGAAGGCCGCTGAAGAGGCCTCCGCGCCGGCACCGGCAGAAGCAGGCAAGGCCACCGAGGCACCGCCGGTCGGCAACTGCGACGCCACCCAGGTGCAGAGCCTGATCGGCCAGCCCTGGAGCGACGGCATGGAAGGCCAGGCGCAACAGGATTCGGCGGCCAAGCAGGTCCGCGTGCTGCATCCCAACGACGTGACCACGATGGAGTTCCTCGGTGAACGCCTGAACGTGGAACTGGACGACAAGAATGTCGTCACCGGCGTGCGCTGCGGCTGAATTGGGGCGGGTGTCCAGCGGCATCTGCAGCTGTTTTCAGCGCCGCTGGTTTCGAGTGCAACCGTGTATTGCGGCGTCGCAGCAACTGTGATCTAGTCGAAACATCCGGTGCCTTCAGCTGCGCTCAAACGGACTGAGCGGGGACGACTGTCGCCGCTCACCCGACTTAGAGGCAGACATGGCCCCCCGCAACCGCCAAGGGCTTTACGACCCGCAAGACGAACGCGACGCCTGTGGTTTTGGCATGGTCGCGCAGCTCGACGACCAGCCGTCCCGCTTGCTGGTCGATACCGCCATTGCCGCGCTCTCGCGCATGACCCATCGTGGTGGCGTCGCCGCCGACGGTTTGACCGGTGACGGCTGCGGCCTGTTGCTGCGCCGCCCCACCGTGTTCCTGAAAGCCCTCGCCGCCGAAGCCGGCCTGACGCTTGGCGCGCAGCACGCTGCCGGCGTGGTGTTCCTGCCGCACGATGAAACCGCTGCCGCGCACTGCCGCGCCACCCTTGAACAGACCCTGCGCGACGCCGGCTGCCAGCCGCTTGGCTGGCGTGTGGTCCCGACCGACCCGAGTGTCTGCGGCCAGCTGGCGCGCGACACCCTGCCGCATATCGAGCAGTTGTTCGTCGACGCCGGTCCCGGCCAGGACGAAGCCGGTTTCACGCTTGCGCTGTTCCTGGCACGGCGTCGCAGCGAACAGCAGCTGCGTGAACACGCCGATTTCTACGTCACCACGCTCACCCCGAACGCGATCAGCTACAAGGGCATGGTGCTGCCGGACAAGCTGAGCCGGTTCTACACCGACCTTCAGCGCAGTGACCTGGCGTCCAGCGCGATCGTCTTCCACCAGCGTTTCTCGACCAACACGCTGCCGCGCTGGCCGCTGGCGCATCCGTTCCGCATGCTCGCCCACAACGGCGAGATCAACACCATCGAAGGCAACCGGCGCTGGGCGCAGGCGCGCAGCAAGGTGTGGAAGACCCCGCGCTTCGACATCGCCGAGTTCGATCCTGTGATCTCCATGCACGGCTCGGATTCGCAGAGCCTGGACAACATGCTGGAGCTGATGGTCAGCGCCGGCATGGAGCTGATCCAGGCGCTGCGCATTCTGGTGCCGCCGGCGACGCAGTCGCTGGAGTTCAAGGACGCCGACCTGGCCGCGTTCTACGAGTTCTACGGGCTCAACAGCGAGCCGTGGGACGGCCCGGCCGGCATCGTCGCCTGCGACGGCCGCTATGCGGCCTGCACGCTGGACCGTAACGGCCTGCGCCCGGCACGTTGGATGCTGACCTCCGACCGCCACTTCCTGGTGGCCTCCGAAGCCGGCGTATGGGAAGTGCCGGCCGAGCGCGTGGTGCGCAAGGGCAAGCTGGGTCCGGGCGAGATGATGGCCATCGACCTCAAGCGCGGTGACCTGCTCGACTCGGATGCCATTGACCGCATCAACCGCGGCCGTGCCCCGTACAAGCAGTGGCTGCAGCAGGGCGTGACCTACCTGCAGACCGAGCTGATCGACCCGTCGCTGGTAGAAGAGCCGTTCGACGAACGCACCCTGCGCAGCTACCACAAGCTGTTCCAGCTCAGCACCGAGGAAGTGGAGCAGGTGCTGCGCCCGCTGGCCGAGACCGAGCAGGAAGCCACCGGCTCGATGGGCGACGACACCCCGATGGCGGTGCTCAGCCAGCACAGCCGCCCGCTGTACGACTATTTCCGCCAGGCCTTCGCGCAGGTCACCAACCCGCCGATCGACCCGCTGCGGGAAGACTGCGTGATGTCGCTGACCACCCAGCTGGGCAAGGAGACCAACATCTTCCATGCCGGCGCGGAGACGGTGAACCACGTCATCCTCAATTCGCCGGTGCTCAGCCAGCGCAAGCTGCGGCAGCTGCTGAAGATGCCGCAGTACACCGACCGCAACCGCCTGATCGACCTGTCCTACAGCCTGGAAGAGGGGCTGAAGGCCGGTATCGAACGTATCTGCGCGGAGGTCGAAGCGGCCGCGCGCGAAGGCATCGTCATGCTGCTGCTCAGCGACCGCTATCCGGTGGCCGACCGGCCGATGGTGCATGCACTGCTGGCCACCAGCGCGGTCCATCACCATCTGTCCAACGTCGGCCTGCGCTGCGACGTCAACCTGATTCTGGAAACCGGCACCGCGCGCGACCCGCACCACATGGCCTGCCTGCTCGGCTTCGGGGCCACCGCGGTGTATCCGTACCTGGCCTACCAGACCCTGTTCGACCTGGGCCGGCGCGGCATCCTGCAGTTGAAGAAGGGCGGCGAGCAGTCGCAGATCGGGCGCAGCTACCGCAAGGGCATCTACAAGGGCCTGTCCAAGATCATCTCGAAGATGGGCATCTGTACCGTGGCCAGCTACCGCGGCGCGCAGCTGTTTGAGATCGTCGGGCTGGATGACGAAGTGGTCGACCTGTGCTTCCCGGATACCGCCTCGCGCGTGGCCGGCGTGGGTTTTGCGCGCCTGGACGACGAAGCGCGCGAACTCACCGTGCGCGCGTGGAACGACCTGCTGCATCCGGACGTGGGCGGCCTGCTCAAGTATGTGCACGGCGGCGAATACCACATGTACAACCCGGACGTGGTCATGACCCTGCAGCGCGCGGCGCGCAGCGGTGATGCGGCGGACTGGCAGCGCTACTGCGAAGCCGTGCACGGCCGCCCGGTGTCGGCACTGCGCGATCTGCTGCAGCTCAAGGCCGCGCCCACGCCCACGCCACTGAGTGAGGTGGCACCGGCCGAAGACCTGTTCCGTCGTTTCGACACCGCCGCGATCAGCCTGGGCGCGCTGTCGCCGGAAGCGCATGAAGCGCTGGCTATTGCGATGAACCGCCTGGGCGGGCGCAGCAACTCCGGCGAAGGCGGCGAAGATCCCGCCCGCTACGGCACCGACAAGCGCAGCAAGATCAAGCAGGTGGCCTCGGGCCGCTTCGGTGTCACCGCCGAATACCTGGTCTACGCCGAGGTGCTGCAGATCAAGGTCGCGCAGGGGGCCAAGCCTGGCGAAGGTGGCCAGCTGCCCGGCCACAAGGTCAACGAGCTGATAGCGCGCCTGCGCTACGCCAAGC
>JAEXNZ010000495.1 GCA_023439425.1 Pseudomonadota bacterium | reverse complement strand
GCGTGCGATGCGCGCGGGCAACATCGACGGCATCGTCAGCACCTCGGCGCTGGAGCTGGGCGTGGATATCGGCAGCCTGGACGTGGTGGTACTGAACGGCTACCCCGGTAGCGTGGCCGCGACCTGGCAGCGCTTCGGCCGCGCCGGTCGCCGCCAGCAGCCCGCGCTGGGCGTGATGGTGGCCCGTTCGCAGCCACTGGACCAGTACGTGGTGCGGCACCCTGATTTCTTTGCCGACGCCTCGCCGGAGCATGCGCGCATCGCACCGGACCAGCCGCTGATCCTGTTCGACCACATCCGCTGCGCCGCGTTCGAACTGCCGTTCCTGGCCGGCGACCCGTTCGGTCCGATCGATCCGCTGGTGTTCCTGGAAGCGCTGGCGGAAACCGAAGTGGTGCACCGTGAGGGCGACCGCTGGGAGTGGATTGCCGACAGCTATCCCGCCAATGCGGTCAGCCTGCGCTCGGTGGCCGACGGCAACTTCGTGGTGGTGGATCGCAGCGACGGCAAGCAGCAGATCATTGCCGAGGTCGACTACTCCGCCGCCGCGCTGACCCTGTACGAAGGGGCCATCCACATGGTGCAGTCCACGCCTTACCAGGTGGAACGACTGGACTGGGAAGGTCGCAAGGCCTACGTCACCCGTACCCATGTGGACTATTACACCGACAGCATCGACTTCACCAAGCTCAAGGTGCTGGACCGCTTTGACGGCTGCGTGGCCGGGCGTGGCGATTCGCACCACGGCGAAGTGCATGTGGTGCGGCGTGTGGCCGGCTACAAGAAGATCCGCTACTACACGCACGAGAACATCGGCTACGGCCCGGTCAACCTGCCCGACCAGGAACTGCACACCACCGCCGTGTGGTGGCAGCTGCCGCAGGCGTTGCTGCTGACTGCATTCGATTCCAAGCAGGAAGCGCTGGATGGCTTCCTCGGTGCTGCCTATGCGCTGCATATCGTGGCCACGGTGGCAGTGATGGCCGACGCGCGCGATCTGCAGAAGGCCGTAGGCAATGGCGACGGCGCATGGTTCGCGGTGGCCGACCAGAGCGGCCGCGGCCAGCTGCGCGGTGCCGAATTCGACGCCAGCGCGATTGAGCTGCAGCAGCAGTTCGTGCCCACGGTGTACCTGTACGACAACTTCCCCGGCGGCGTGGGCCTGAGCGAGCCGTTGTGGACGCGACAGGCCGAACTGCTGCTGCGCGCACGCGAGCTGGTGCAGCGCTGCGACTGCCGCGCCGGCTGCCCGGCCTGCGTGGGGCCGGTGCTGGCCGGCCAGGAAGAAGACGCCACCACCCCCAAGGCGCTGGCCCTGAAGGTACTGGACCTGTTCGACGCACAGGCGTTACCCGACACAGTTCATCACGCTGACGTGGAGGTCGTGCCGTTTTGAGCCTGAGCCTGGACAAGCTGCGCCTGCTGCGGCGACAGGCCGGTGATGCCACGCAGGTGTCGCCATCGCCGTCCACGCCCGCACCAACGCCGCCTGCAGCGGAACCTGCCTTGCCGCCGGCGGCCAATGAGGCGCGTGCGCGCAAACCCGCGCCGGATTCCGTGTTTGCCTGGGTCGAGCAGGAGATCAAGCACAAGCCTACTGGTGCCGCCGCCCCGGCAGTGCCCGCACCACCACTGCGTAAACCGGATGTCGGCGGTCTGCATCGCCTGCTCGGTCTGCGCGAACGTGGCACGACGGCAGCACGTCCGCGCGCATCCGCACAGGACCGTCACGTACCGGGCGAGCAGATTGCCGACGGCCTGTTCCTGATTGAAGCCTTCCTGCCGCAAGCCATTCCTGCTGCGCCGCTGTCCTTGGCATTTGCTCGCCGTGAAGGCGAAGTCGTGCAGCCGCGGGATCTGCTGTTTTTCGACACCGAAACCACCGGTCTGGCCGGCGGTACCGGCACGCGTGCCTTCATGATCGGTGCCGCGGATTGGCACGACGATGGCGAGCGTGGCACCGGCCTGCGCATCCGCCAGCTGCTGATGACCACCATGGCCGCGGAAACCGCGATGCTGCGCACCTTCGCCAGCTGGCTGCAGCCGTCTACGGTGTTCTGCAGCTACAACGGGCGCTGCTATGACGCGCCGCTGCTGAAGACGCGTTACCGGCTGGCACGACAGCGCGAACCGATCAGCGCGCTGGATCATGTGGACCTGCTGTTCCCGACCCGCCGCCGTTATCGCGGCACCTGGGAGAACTGCCGCCTGGCTACCATCGAGCGGCAGTTGCTGCAGATCGTGCGCGAGGACGACCTGCCCGGTTCGGAAGCACCCGCGGCGTGGCTGAACTACCTGCGCGGCGGCAGCGCGGTGAATCTGCGCCGCGTGGCCGAGCACAACCACCAGGACGTGGTGACCCTGGCCCAGCTGATGCTGCGACTGGTGGCCGAGGAGCAGCGCGAGCGGGACACGCTGGCGCTGCAGTAGTAACCCAAGGGTCTGCGCGAAACCCTTCCTGCACTGATCTGCGGACATCCGGCCGCTGTCGGGTACGTCTGTAGAGCCGGGCTTGCCCGGCTGCTTTCCGTGCTGATCCGCAG
>JAEXNZ010000475.1 GCA_023439425.1 Pseudomonadota bacterium | reverse complement strand
GGCTGGTGACCATCATCGGCCTGGCGGCCAAGAACGCCATTCTGATCGTGCAGTTCGGACTGGATGAGGAGGCGCAGGGCGTGCCGCCGCGCGAGGCGATTCTGCGCGCGGCGCATCAGCGCCTGCGCCCGATTCTGATGACCAGCCTGACCTTCATTGTCGGCATGGTGCCGCTGGTGATCGCCACCGGTGCCGGTGCCGCCAGTCGCCAGGCGGTGGGCACCGGCGTGCTGGGCAGCATGCTCAGTGCTACCGTGCTGGGCATCTTCTTCACGCCGTTGTTCTACTACCTGCTGCGACGCAGGCGGGCGGAGAAGGCCGATGCGTAGCCGGTCTGCACGTGCCTGGACGCTGTTGCTGGCGGCAACCGCGCTGTGCGGCTGCAACCTTGCACCGCCATACGTGCGCCCCGAGGTCGCGGTGCCTTCGTCCTACGTGACGTCCAGCGACGCGCCGGTGCACGACAGCGGCATGAACGCACCGGCCATCGGCTGGTCCGCCTATTTCCAGGACCCGGTGCTGCAGGGCCTGATTGAACAGGCGCTGCGCAACAACCGGGATCTGGCCGCGGCCGTGGCACGCATGGAGCAGGCTCGTGCGCAGTTTCGCATTCAAAGCAGCCAACGGCTGCCCGGACTGGAGGTCAGCGGTTCCGGCCAGCGTCTGAGGACGCCGGTGAGTGCAGCCGATGGCGCGGCCAGGGTGACCGTGGACAGCTATGCCGTGCAGGTGGGCATTCCCGCGTTCGAACTGGACTTCTGGGGCCGCGTGGCCAATCTCAGCGAAGCCGCGCGTCGCCAGTACCTGGCCACTGCTGAAGCGCGTGATGCGGCGGCGCTGAGTCTGATCGCAAGCGTGGCTGCCACGTACTACGCGGTGCGCGCCAGCGAAGCCGGCATCGTACTGGCCGAGCGCTCGCTGGCCAGCCGGCGGGAAACCCGTGAACTGGCGCAACTGCGCATGGATGCCGGGCTCACCTCGTCGGTGGACTTCAACCAGTCGTACGCACTGGTGACCCAGGCCGAGGTGCAGTTGGCCGAGCTGCGGCGCAGCCATGGCCAGGCGGTACAACTGCTGCAGTTCCTGGTGGGCACCCCGCTGCCGCCCACGCTGCCTGCAGGACGGCCGCTGGAGCCGGATGCGCAGCTGGCGCGGCTGCAACCCGGGCTGCCCTCGGAGCTGCTGGAGGCACGCCCCGACGTGCGCCTGGCCGAGCAGCAACTGCGTGCAGCCAATGCCAACATCGGTGCCGCACGCGCTCTGTATTTTCCCTTGATCGCGCTGACCGGGGCAGGGGGCTACGCCTCCAGCGATCTCTCCGGGCTGGTGTCGGACAGCAACCGGGTGTGGTCGTTTGGTGCCGGCGCGGTACTGCCACTGCTGGACTGGGGCGCACGCCGGGCACGCGTTGACGCTGCGGTAGCCGCCCGCGACGAACGCGAAGTGAGTTACCAGTCCACCGTGCAGAACGCCTTCCGCGAGGTGGCCAGCGGCCTGGTCGCCGCCGAACAGAATGATCGCCAGATCGCCGCGCAGCTGCAGGCGGTGCAGGTGCAGCAGGCCTTGGTGGAAACCGCACAGGACCGCTACGAGGTGGGCCTGACCCCGTATCTGGAGGTGCTGGATGCCGAGCGCAACCACTTCACCGCCGAGCAGACCCTGCTGCAGCTGCGCGCCAGTGCGCTGCAGGACGCCGTGAACCTCTACGCCGCGCTCGGTGGCGGCCAACTGACGAGGAGCCCGTGATGCGCCTTCCCCTCTCCCTGCTGTGCCTGGCCAGCGTTGTGTTGCCAGGCACCGTTGCAGCCCAGACCCGCGATGCCGACCAGGATGCGGAAATTCAGCGCCTGCGCCAGACCGTTGAACAGCTGACCGCGCGTATCCAGGCGCTGGAAGGGGGGCAGACCACGAGCACACCCTCGGCAGCGCCGGTCGGCGTGGCTGCAGCGCCCGGTGCCGCCAGCGCGCCAGCGGCGGTGCCGGCTGCTCCGGCTGCAGTCGCTACGCCGACGGTGTTGAATGTCACCCTCTCGCCGCTGCCGCCGCGCGATCCGTTTGACGAGGACGACCAGGCGGCCGCACGCATGGACAATGAGGTGCCACCGGGCGATGAACTGGAAGGCTTCTTCGCGCTGCCGGGCACCTCCACCTGGTTGCGCCTGAGCGGCTACGCGAAGCTGGATGCAATGTATGACGATGGTGATGCCGGCGACAGTGACATGTTCATCACATCTGAAATTCCGGTCGACGGTGGTCGTGACAAAGCACGCTTCAACATGCACGCACGGCAGACACGGTTCACCATCGAAGCGCGCCGCGACACCGGCGCAGGGCCGCTGCGCTTCGTGCTGCAGAACGATTTCTTCGGCTCCGGCGGCAGCTATGGGTACCGCCTGCGTCATGCCTACGGTCAGCTCGGTAACACCTATGCGGGCTTCGGCTGGTCGGCGTTCATGGACCTGGACTCCGGCCCGGACACCCTGGACTTTGCCGGCCCCGGCGCGTCACCGTCGGCCCGCGTTGCCAGCATCCGCCAGTACATTCCGTTACGCGGCGGCAACCAGCTGATCGTCGCGGCTGAACACCGTGCGCCTGAGCTGCAGCTCACCGGTGCCACCCAGGAATTGCGCACCGCCGCACCCAACCTGGTGCTGGCCGCACGGCACGAAGCGGACTGGGGCAGCGTGCAGCTGGCCGGTGTGCTGCGCTACCTGGCCTTCGACTCGGCGCGCAACAGTGGCGAAGGCAGCGACAGCACCACGGCCGGCGGGCTGGCCCTCAGCGGCACCTGGGGCGGCAGCAGCGGAAGCTATTTCGTGTTCGGTGCGGTGGGCGGGCAGGGTATCGCCGCCTATCTGGGCGACCTGGGCGGGTTGAACCTGGACGGGGTCGTGGACGCGGACAATCACCTGCAGACGCTGCAGCAATACGGCGGTTGGGTGGGTTACACGCACCGCTGGTCGCAGCGCTGGCATTCCACCCTGACCTGGAGCCGGCTGTACCTGGAGCGCGATGCGTTGCTGGATGCTTCGGTCTTCCGGCGCAGCGACTACGCCGCCGCCAATCTGATCTGGCAGCCGGCACCGAGCTGGAGCTGGGGTGCGGAAGTGCTGTACGGCAAGCTGGAGGAGCAGAGTGGTGCCAGCGCCGATGTGTTCCGCGTACAGACCGCGTTGAAGTACGACTTCATCAAGTAGGAGGGTGCCATGAGCCTGCAGCGCACAGGGGCATGGCGGCTGCTGGCCGCCGCGATTGCGACGGCCTGCGCCTCACCGGCGCTCGCCCAGGACGCCATGCTCGGCACGCTGCTGGAGGAACCCGGCAGCGCAGGGCTGGGCTTTCTGATGCGGGTGGAGTCGTCACCGTACAAAGGAGCCGACGACCGCGTCGACCTGCTGCCGTTGTACCTGTATGAAGGCGAGCGCTTCTTCCTGCGTTCCAACGCAGCGGGTGTGCGGCTGGCAACCCAGGAAGACCAGGGGTTGGAGCTGTTCGTCGAAAGAAGGCTGGAGGGCTACCCGGAAGACGAAACGCCCGAGATTCTTGAGGGGCTGCGCACCCGCAACGGCGAAGCCGACCTCGGTGCACGCTACTACTGGAAGCATCAGGGCCACACCTGGGACCTGAGCGTACGCCAGGACATCTCAAGCACCTCCAAAGGGTCCGAAGTGCGTGCGGGTTACGGCTATCTGTGGCGTGGCCAGCGCTGGGACGTGCAGCCGGTGCTGAGCCTGGAGTGGCGCAGTTCCAAGCTCAATGATTACTACTTCGGCGTTGAGCCGTATGAGGCCACGGCTGAGCGTCCTGCCTATGCTGCCGGTTCCGGCCTGGACGTCACCGCCGGCCTGTACGCGCGCTACCGCTTCCTGCAGCACTGGAGCCTGCTGGGCGGGGTATACGCCACCCAGCAATCCAGTTCGGTCCGCAACAGCCCGCTGGTCGATGACCGCGTGCAATGGGGGGCGCTGCTGGGTGCGGCCTATGACTTCGGCAACGGCCAGGTGCGCTGGGACGACGATACCAGCCCCACCTACGTCAAGGTGTTCTACGGTCGCGACTCGGCAGACGGCTGCCACATGGTCAAGATCATGACCTTCAGCTGCACCGACCTCAACGACGTTGACCCCACCGACATCTGGGGCGTGCATGTAGGCAGGCCGTTTGTTTCAGAACTGAACGGCTGGCCGCTGGACCTGGTCGGCTATGTGGGCGTGCTGCGCCACGACGAGAAAGGCAATCAGCCGGATTTCTGGCAGATCGACGCCTACATGAAGGCGTTCTACTACGGGTTCCCGTGGTCGCATCGGGTCAAGACCCGGATCGGCTTCGGCTTCGGGCTTTCCTATGCCGAGCGCGTGCCCTATGCCGAGGTACAGTCGCAGGCACGCCGCGAGCGCAATACCTCCAAGCTGCTGAACTACCTGGACCCCAGCATCGACGTCAGCCTGGGCGACATCTTCGGCAGCCGTCGCTGGCACGACCTGTACCTGGGCGTGGGTATCTCGCACCGCTCCGGCATCTTCGGCTCGTCGCAGATGCTGGGCACGGTGGACGGCGGCTCCAACTACATCTACGCCTATCTGGAGGCCGCGCTCTAGCGCGGCTCTGAATCCGGCTTGGGGTCGCGTTCGTGGCGGGCGAGCAGGGCGATGGAGATGTAGGCCAATCCCATCGCCAGCATCGCCAAGCCGACGCCCCAGGAGGCGGCGGCCCGCCCTGCCCAGGCAACACCGGTGACACAGATCACTGCGGCGACCAGCGCGATCACCCCGGAGACCAGCGGGATCCAGCGTCGGCCACCGTCACTGAATCCAAACGCGAGGCTGAACTGGGCGAGCGCCTGCACGGCCAGCACGGCGGCAACCGTGGTGGCCACCGCGTAAGCCGCCCATTCCGGGTGGGTGTAGATGGCAATGCCGCCAATGATCTGTGCCGCGCCAAGTGCAATGGTCATGGCGAAGCTGGGAAGACCGCGCAGCAGAAACGCCTGCGACAGCTGCAGAGCACCGGCAATCACCAGCAGTGCGGCGACCAGCACGGTCATCGTGCGTACCAGCAGGGAGGCGGCATACAAACCTACGATGCCGACCACGACCAGCAGCACGCCCAGGATCAGCAAACGACGCCAGTGCACCTTCATGGCCACGCCAATGGAACCGGGCTCTCGGCCGAGGCGGGAGAATACGGTCATGCCGGTGCTCCAAGCGATGGACTGAGTGCCATTAGGGCGCTGCAGGGACGTGGCTGCAAGCGCGTTGCGTCATTCACTGGCGGTCAATCGGTAGAAGTACTGAGTCCTGGCCGCGCCCGCCGGTGCGAGGCGGGTATACCGTGAACAGGTCTGGATAGAGGCATTTCTGCCATGCCGCACCGTCTGCTCCGCCTGCTGGCCTCCGTTCTGGCGTGCCTCGGCTTGCTGATCGCAACGCCCATTCCCGCACAGCAATCCACGTCGTCCGGTGCGGCATCCGCCACGCTGTTTGCCAACGTGCGCATATTCGACGGCACCCACGCCCAGCTGTCACCAACGCGCCATGTGCTGGTGGAAGGGAACCGCATCAGCCGCATCTCCGCCACGCCGCTGGACGCCCCCGGTGCCCGGCGTATTGAAGGCAACGGGCGGACCCTGATGCCCGGCCTGATCGATGTGCACTGGCACAGCATGTTCGCGGCCGTTCCGATTCAGACCGCGATGACCGCGGACAATGGCTTTCTGAACATCACGGCAGCGGCCGAATCCCGCAGGACGCTGCTGCGTGGCTTCACCACGGTGCGTGATGTCGGCGGTGCCGTGTTCGGATTGAAGGCCGCCATTGATGCCGGGCAGGCGGAAGGGCCCCGCATCTTTCCGTCTGGCGCGATGATCACGGTCACCAGCGGCCATGGCGACTTCCGTGATGCTTCCGACCTGCCGCGCGCGGTGGGGCAACCCGGTTCGCGCCACGACGTGGTGGGCGACAGCGCGATTGCAGACACCCCGGATGAAGTGCGCGTTCGTGTACGCGAAATGCTGATGCGGGGCGCAAGCCAGATCAAGCTGACCGCCGG
>JAEXNZ010000435.1 GCA_023439425.1 Pseudomonadota bacterium | reverse complement strand
ACCTTGTACAGACACGCGCTGCGTGTCTCATTTGTTCAATCCGGCAGCGAGAACGTCACCGGCACCAGGCCTTCAGCAGCGACCGTCTGTCCGTTCACCTGGGCCGGTACGAAGCGCCAGTGACGCAGGATCTGCTGGCGTGCGGCGTTGTCCAATGCCCGCGACCCGCTGCTGCGCTCGATCACCACGGTGGAGGCCTTGCCGTCTGGCTCAACCCGCACCCGCAGCACGACCGTGCCCTGTTCGTTGCCGCGGATGGCGGCGATGGGGTAGGTCGGTGGCGGCGCGGTGCGGTACTGCAGTTGCACGCCGGTTGGCGTGGCCGGGGCCGGATCGACCGGTGCCAGGGTCGGAGCCTGGGTATCCGCTGCGGGCAGTGGCGGCACCGCCAGCGCGTCGCTGGCATCGGCGGTGGGCGGCGGCAAGGGGGCCACGCGTGGCACCGGGGTGTAGGTTGCCGGGGTGATCGGCCTGGGCTCTTCCTTGCGGATGATGACCGGCGGCGGCGGTTCGGGTTGCGCTTCAAAGAAGGTCACCGGCGTGCGTTCGCGCGGCAACGGGGCGGCCACATAGGTGGCGGGGATCAACAGCAGCAGAAAGGCCAGCGCGTGCACCGCGATGGCGGTACTCCAGCCGAGCACGCGTGAGGCTTCAATCTGCAGGGGTACAACGCGGGGATGGGTCCGGACCATGCTCGACTCTCCTTGCCAGGTGTGCGGGAACATCAACGTTGCGGCGCGGCCACGCGGGGCCGCGCAATGACAGGAATACTGGAGTGGCGCGCCCGCCGGAAGGCAGGGGTGGGTGTAGCGTTTGGCTGCCAGTCATCCTTTCCGGTAGCAGCGGACCGTTGGTCCGCTGACCCATTACCGGCCCAGGTCGAACACCACGTCCAGGTTCACCGACACGCTCGACTCGCCCGGCGACACCGGCGTCGAGATATCAGCGGCCATCGGGGCTGCAGCTGCGCGCATCATCACCGGGCGGAAGTTGCCGCCACCGCTTTCCGAGATGCTCACAATCCGACGGACCCGCAGACCCAGCGCCTTGGCATAGGTTTCCGCGCGTGCCTGGGCCTTCTTCAGTGCGGCCAGGCGGGCTTCGTCATACACCGGTTCGGGCTGGTCGATCTCGAACTGCGGGCCGTTGATCTGGTTCGCGCCCTGTGCCGCCAGCGCATCCAGCACCTTGCCCAGCCTGGCGATGTCACGCACCTTCAGGCTGACCGTGTTGCTGGCCTGGTAGCCGGTGATCTTCGGGGCCTCGTTTTCGGCGTAGCGGTACTGCGGGCTCAGGTTGACCCCGCTGGTCTGCACGTCGCGCTCGGCAATGCCGGCGGCCTTGATCGCGGCCAGCACCTTGGTCATCTGTTCGGCGTTCTGGCGCATCGCGGTGTTGCCATCGGTGGCCTGGGTGACCACGCCGGCCGACAGGGTGGCGACGTCGGGCACGCGCTTGGCTTCGGCGTTGGCCGACACGTTGAGCAGCGTGCCGTCGATCGGGGCGGCAATGGCCGGGGCGGTCTGGGCGTGGGCGGTCATGGTGGCTCCCAGGGCAAGGGACAGGGCGAGCAGCAGCGGGGACAGGGTCAAGCGGCGCATGAACATCTCCTTGTGAAGGCGTTGAGGTTGGTGTCGGGGCGATGAACGCGTGGTGAGGCTGAGCGGGGTTGATGCGGATTCTGTCCGGTTGTGCGCGATTCAGACAGCGGCCGCAGGTTATCCTTCCGCGATGCTTTATCTTGCCTCCCGTTCGCCTCGACGAACCGAATTGTTGTCCCGACTGGACCGGCCGTTCCGCGCGCTGGATCTGGACGTGCCCGAAGTCCGTGCTCCCGGGGAAACCGCCCTGGACTATGTGCAGCGCGTGGCCACCGACAAGGCCCGGGCCGGTCTGGCCCAGGTCGGTGCCGACCCCGATGCGGTGGTGTTGGGCTCGGACACAGAAGTGATCCTGGACGGGGCGGTGTTCGGCAAGCCGGTTGACGCTGCCGATGCCGCCGCCATGCTGCGCCGGTTGTCCGGTCGCACCCACCAGGTCGCCACCGCAGTCGCCGTGGTGGCCGCCGACCGCCAGCAGAATGTGCTGGTGGTGTCGGAGGTCACCTTCATGGAATGGAGCGAGGCCGCCATTGCCGCCTACGTGGCCAGTGGCGAACCGATGGGCAAGGCCGGGGCCTACGCCATCCAGGGCGGAGCCGAGCGTTACATCCGCCATCTGGCGGGGAGCTATTCGGGTGTGATGGGATTGCCCCTGCAGCAGACCGAACAATTGTTGTTGGCGTTCGAACCGAAGGGAGTCGCCCATGTCTGAGGAAATCCTGGTCAACGTCACTCCGCGCGAAACCCGCGTGGCGGTCATCGAAAACGGGATGCTGCAGGAACTGCACATCGAGCGCGGCTGGCGTCGCGGGGTAGTGGGCAATATCTACAAGGGCAAGGTGCAGCGGGTGATGCCGGGCATGCAGGCCGCCTTCGTCGAGGTCGGGCTGGAGCGCGCGGCCTTCCTGCACGCCAATGACGTGGTGCGTCCCGCGCCGGTGGCCAGCGGCGACACCGAGGGCACCACGCTGCCACCGCCATCGTCGGTGCCGATCGTGGAACTGCTGCGCGACGGCCAGGACATCGTGGTGCAGGTGGTGAAAGACCCGATCGGCACCAAGGGCGCGCGCCTGACCACCCAGATCAGCATCCCCAGCCGCTACCTGGTGCTGCTGCCGCAGTCGCGCACGGTGGGCGTGTCGGCGCGGATCGAGGACGAGGCCGAGCGCCTGCGCCTGAAGACCATCGTCTCGGACCTGGCGGCCAGCCACGGCGGCCATGGCTACATCATCCGCAC
>JAEXNZ010000356.1 GCA_023439425.1 Pseudomonadota bacterium | reverse complement strand
CGACGAAGTACAGCTCCAGGCCCATCGCATCGGGAACGGTCAGAATGTCCGAGAACAGAATGGCGGCGTCCAGATCAAAACGACGCAGCGGCTGCAGGGTGACCTCGCAGGCGATCTCCGGGTTCTTGGCCATCGCCAGGAAGCTGCCCGCCTTGGCGCGGGTGGCGCGGTACTCGGGCAGGTAGCGGCCTGCCTGGCGCATCAGCCAGACGGGAGTGCAATCCACCGGTTCGCGGCGCAGGGCGCGCAGCAGTCGATCGTGGCGGGTGTGGCTGGTCACGTAGTGCTTCCTTGAAATGGGGCGCTGCGGGTTTCAGGGCAGCGAAGGGTGCGGGAGAATCTGGAACTGGCGTGTCAGCAGCGCGTCGCGCTCGCGCTCGAAGGCGAGGCGCGCCTCGTCGGCTGCGTCGAACTGGGTGACCCGCAGCTGCGACCGACGCCCCGGGCTGCCACTTTCGCGCAGCAGCTCCCAGCAGCCGAACAGATCCGGTTGCAGGGTCAGCCGCACGAAGCGGACCGGCTCAGAGCCGCCCAGGTGTTGCTGCAGGTAGACATGCATGGGCGCAATTGTAACGTCCGCGCGTGGAGGCCGCCCTCACTGCAGCTCGGCCAGCACCAGGGCCTCGTCCACGTCTGCCACCACTTCGGCGCGACCGATCCCGCGCCACAGCACCAGGCGCAGGCGTCCGGCCACGTTCTTCTTGTCCAGGCGCATGCGCGACAGCAGCGCCTGCGGATCGAGTCCGGCTGGAATGTGCACCGGCAGCCCGTACGCCTCGAGCAGGTCCTGCAGCGCCTGGGTATCGGCCGGGTCGCTCATGCCGAGTCGCGCCGACAGCCGCGCCGCCAGCACCATGCCCACCGCCACTGCCTCGCCGTGGTTCAGATTGTCATTGCCCGGTGCCCCATAGCCCTGTTCGGTTTCGATGGCATGACCAAAGGTGTGGCCCAGGTTCAACAGGGCGCGTTCGCCGCGCTCCAGGGGATCGCGGGCGACGATGTCGGCCTTGTGCTCGCAGCTGCGGGCAATGGCCTGGGCCAACGCGGTGTCGTCGCCGGCCAGCAGCGCCGTGCGCTCGGCCTGCAGCCACTGGAAGAACAAGGGGTCGCGGATCGCGCCGTACTTGATCACTTCGGCCAGCCCGGCGCGCAGCTCGCGCGGGGGCAGGGTGCGCAGGGCGGCCGTGTCGGCGATCACTGCGCGTGGCGGATGGAAAGCGCCCACCAGGTTCTTGCCTTCCGGAATATCAACCGCGGTCTTGCCACCAACCGAGGAGTCGACCATCGCCAGCAACGAGGTCGGCAACTGCACGCAGTCCACGCCGCGCATCCAGCAGGCCGCAGCAAAGCCAGCCAGGTCACCGGGCACGCCCCCGCCCAGCGCCATCACGCAGGCATCGCGGGTCGCCCCCAGTTCCGCCAGTGCGGTAATGGCCGCACCGAAGTTGGCCAGGGTCTTGGAGGCTTCGCCGGCCGGCAGCACGAGCTCTCCCACCAGCAGGTCCGGTCGCTGCGCCAGCAGTGCCTGACGCACGCCGGCCAGGTAACGCGGGGCCACTTCGCTGTCACTCAGCAGCAGCACATGGCGGCCACGCACGTGGGTGGCAAGCAGTTCGCCCTGACTCAGCAGGCCGGGGCCGATGTGGATCGTGTAAGGCGTCTCGCTGTTGACCGCAACGGTACGCGGGGCGGCGGGGGAAGAACTACTCATGGGGAATATCCAGACGTTGCCATTGCGAGGCCAGGCGCAGCACCAGCTGCGCGGTGGCCTCGGCGGGGGTGTAAAGGTCGGTGTCGAGCGTGAGGTCGGCCAGCGACTGGTACAGCGGATCACGCACCGCCGCCATGTCCAGCAGCACCTGTTCGCGGTCGGGGCGCTGCAGCAGCGGCCGGGTGCGGTCGCGTGCAAGTCGCTCCAGCTGCGCCGTCACGCTGACCCGCAGGTACACCACGAAGCCGCGCGTGGCGATGGCCTGGCGGTTGTCCGCATCCAGCACCGCGCCACCGCCGGTGGAGATCAGCTGGCCGCGCCCGGCCAGCAGCCCCTGCAGCATCTGTCGCTCGTGCTGGCGGAAACCGGCCTCACCGGAGAGTTCGAAAATGGTGGCGATGCTGGCCCCGGCGGCCTCCACGATCGCCTGGTCCGCGTCAACGAAGTCCAGGGTGAAGCGTTCGGCCAAGCGGCGTCCGATGCAGGTTTTGCCGGCGCCCATGGGGCCAATCAGGATCAGGTTCGGAGCAGGATTCATCCCCGTGGATGCTACCACCTCCGACACGCGCTCCTCTCAGGGCGCGGTGGTTGCCAATGCAACCACCTGGCGCTGGTCGTCCAGCACCACTACGCGGTCGGCGAGCGCGGGCAGGCTGCGCAATGCCTGCCGGCTGACCCGCTCGTAGTACTGCACAAAGCGCTCCAGTTGCGGGCGGCTCATGCTGCTGCGTTCCGGCTGAGCGGCCTGCAGATGCTGTTCCTGCTGCCAGCGCCAGCGTGGCACGACCGAAAAATCCGGTGGTTGCAGGAACCACAGCCGGTCACAGCGCTGCCACAGGGCAGGGTAGTGGTCGGCCAGGGACTGGTTGCACCACTGCCGCCAACGTCCGTCCGCATCGGCCTCACGTTCCAGCGCGTTCAGCGGCGCGACCAGTTCCGCGGGGGCCTGCGCCGGCGTGCCCAGAAACCAGCCTTCAAATACCAGCAGGTCCAGCGCGCCGTCCAGTTGCGGCCACAGCGCCGGTGCCATGCGCTCGTCGGCCAGTTTGTCAAAGCGGGGCAGGGTCACCGGCTGCCGTGCCGCAATCGCGTCCAGCGTGGCATGCGCCAAGGGCAGGTCATGGGTGCCGGGTGGCCCGCGTGTCAGCAGCAGCGGATGGACCTGTCGGGCCAGCCGCTGGCGCTGCGCGCGGGTCAGGTAGAAGTCGTCGATCGACAAGGTCGCCGCCCGCAGTCCGCGGGCCTGCGCCAGGGCCACCACCTGCGCTGCCAGCGTCGATTTGCCGCTGCCCTGCAGGCCGCTGATGGCCAATACTGGGACCGGGCTGGACACGGCCAGGGCGTCATCCAGCGCCTGTGCCACCAGCTCGGCCGGAAATCCTTTGTCGCGGGGCATGTACGGCGCGGTACGCATGCGATGACAATAAACCCACCGTGTGAAGAATCCAAACCCTCATGACTGATTTCTACACCGAAGCGCTCAGCACCTTCGCCGCGTTGTTTGACGAGGCCAAAGCCAGCGCGGAATTCGAACCCAATGCCATGACCGTCGCCACGGCGGACACGCAGGGGCGGCCGTCGGCGCGCACCGTGCTGCTGAAAGCGTTCGATGCGCGCGGTTTCGTGTTCTACACCCACCTGGACAGCCACAAAGGTCGGGAACTGAACGCCAATCCGCATGCAGCGCTGCTGTTCCTGTGGCGCAGCCTGCGTGAAGCGGGTATCCAGGTCCGGATTGAAGGCCGGGTCGAAGAAGTGGATGTAGCCGAAGCCGATGCCTATTTCGCCTCGCGTCCGCGCATGAGCCAGATCGGGGCCTGGGCCTCGCTGCAGTCGCATACGCTGGGTTCACGCGAGGAGTTCGACGCGCGTGTGGCCAGTGCCGAGGCCAGCTTTGCCGGTCGCGATGTGCCGCGACCGGAGGGCTGGAGCGGTCTGCGCGTCGTACCGGAACGGAT